>JANXXR010000570.1 GCA_025350525.1 Deltaproteobacteria bacterium | reverse complement strand
TGGGCGGCGGGGCCCGCCAAGGCCGGCGCCCCCAACTCCGCCGCCGCCGGCAGGTCCACGGTAAAGACGCTGCCGCGCCCGTGGCCGGCGCTGAAGACGGTGATGGTCCCATCGTGCATCGTCACCAGGCTCTTGACGATGGCGAGCCCGAGGCCGAGCCCTCCCAGCGATCGGTCGATGCCCTGGTGCTCTTGCGAAAAGAGATCGAAGACGCGGGAGAGCATGTCGGGCCCGATGCCCATTCCGTCGTCGCGCACCGTCAGCACCACGCGGTCGCGCACCCGCGAGGCCGCGATCTCGATGTGCCCCGCGGCGTGCGTGTACTTGGCCGCGTTGGTGAGGAGGTTCGAGACCACCTGGGCGAGCCGGGTGGGATCGCCGTCGACGGCCAGCCCCTGCGCCGGCACCGCCAGGGAGAGGTGCTGCTGCCGCTGCTCGAGCAGCGGGCTCGACAGCTCGGTCGCCTTGGCCACCACCTCGGCCAGCTCGACGCGCTCCTTCTTCAGTTCGACCATCCCCCGGGTGATCCGCGAGACGTCGAGCAGGTCGTCCACCAGCCGCGTCAGGTGGGTGATCTGCCGCTCGATGACGGTGCGCTCCTTCTGCAGCGCCTCCCCGCCGCGCAGCTTCATCAGCTGCAGCGCGGTGACGATGGGCGCCAGCGGGTTGCGCAGCTCGTGGCCGAGCATGGCGAGGAACTCGTCCTTGGATCGGTTGGCCGACTCCGCGTGGGCGCGCGCCTCGCTCTCCGCCGTGAAGAGCCGCGCGCGGTCCAGCGCCTGCGCGCACAGCTCGCTCAGGGTGAGCAGCAGCGAGCGGTCCGACTCTCCGAAGTCGCGCTGCTCCTGAAAGCGGATCCCCAGCACGCCCAGCAGGGCTCCGTGGGCGATGAGCGGCAGCGCGGCGGAGGCCTCGAAGCCGCCCGCGCCGATCAACTCCCGCAGCTGCGGGTAGCGGGCCGCGCAATCCTCGAAGCTGGAATAGAAGCCGGGCGTCCGCTCCCGCGCGGCGTCGCTCAGCGGTGCGCGGTTGTCGAGGTCGAGCACGTGGTGCTGGGCCATCGCTTGCGCCGGGTGCCCGCGCTGGTCGAGCAGGTGGAGGGTGCCCTTTCCCGAGACCACGTAGAGGGCGCCGCCGGCGGCGTCGAGCGCCTGCAGGCTCTGGTCCAGAACCACCGCGGCCACGTCGCTCGGGGTGGCCGCTTCCGAGAGCGCGGCGGTGGTCCGCTGCAGCCGGCGCAGGCGCTCCTCGCTGGAGCGCACCCGGATCTCGGCGGCCTCCGCGGCCTCGCGCCCGGCCCGCTCGGCGAGAAGGCGCCGCTCGTACTCCTCGGTCTGCAGCCGCTCGGTGAGGTCGCGGGTGATCTTGGCGAAGCCGCGCGGCTCTCCCGAGGGCGTGCGCAGCGCAGTCAGGTAGGCGCTGGCGAAGAAGCGCGTGCCGTCCTTGCGCACGCGCCACCCGCTCACCTCGACGCTCCCCTCGCGCACGGCGGAGGCGAGGACGCGCTGCGGGGTGCCGGCGGCCCGGTCCTCCGGGGTGAAGAAGACCTCATAGGACTGGCCGACGATCTCCTCGGCGCGCCAGCCTTTGATGCGCTCGGCGCCCTTGTTCCAGCTGGAGACGTGGCCTTCCGGGTCGAGCATGAAGATGGCGTAATCGCGCACGCCTTCGACGAGGAGCCGGAAGCGCTCCTCGCTGGCGCGGAGGGCGGCGAGCGCGCGGTCGTCGTTGGTGCGGTCGCGCACCGTGGTCACGAAGATGGCGCCTGTCGGAGCGGGGGCGGACCCCAAGGCCCAGGCCACCGTCAGCTCGCTGCCGTCCTGCCTCCGCCCCGGCAGATCCACCTGCATGACGTCGCGGGTCACTGCCAGTGGCGGCGCTTGCGGCTGCCTCAGGCGCTCGGGGAGGAGCTGGTCGGTGGACTGTCCGGCGAGGGCGCCCCGCTCATAGCCGAAGAGGAGCTCGGCGGACCGGTTGGCATGGAGGATCCGCCGATTCGCATCGAAGGCGATCAGGCCCTCGGGCACGCTCTCGAGGATCTCCTTGAACTGCGCGGGCCGGGCCCTCACCTTCGCCAGCACGCTCGCGAGCGTGTCCTGCGCCGGCGGCTCCGGAGGAGCAGGGCTGGGCGCGAGGGCAAGGGTAGCTTCTGCTGCCGGGGGAGCGCGTTCGGTCATGGTGCGGGAGCGGCGGCCGGGCCTCCGGGTGTCGTTCGATCTGAACCCACCCCGAACCCGTAACGCGGGGGCGGTTTTGGGTCAACGCGCGGTTCACGGAGAGTAGACTCGTGGGCAATGGCAGCCCGCCTCACTTCTTCGCGGCAGGGGACGCGCGGGGCAGCGCGCTCACGGCGGTCTGCCAGCGGCCCTCGATCGACATGCGCCCTTCACCTCCTGCGAGTCGCTGCAATCGCGCACGGCGTGAATCAATCCGGGCGATCGATTTCTTGTAGGTATTTTCAGCTCGGAATAGTATCCGCCCGCCATTGGGACCCGCCAATCGCTGACCAAGGAGACGGACGGATGCGTCTGAGCCTGAGCCTGCTTGCCGGAGTGCTGCTGAGCCTCGTTCCCGGCGCGGGCCACGCCATCAACGTTCCACTCTCCACTCCCGACATCACGCTCAATTTACAGATCTACGTGCAGCCGCGCTTCCAGCTGAGCGAGTACGGCGCGCCGTCGGGCGACCCGGCCTATGACTTCTACGTCCGCCGCACGCGCCTGAACGGCAGCGGCAACGTCGGCAGCAACTGGCTCTACTACGTCCAGATCGACAACCCCAACTTCGGCAAGTACGGCAACTTCACGCCCCGCATGATCATCCAGGACGCCTGGGCCGCCTGGGGCCCCGCGGGAGTGAAGGGAGACAACGTCCTGCTCATCGAGGGCGGGCTGATCTTCTTTCCCACCTCGCGCTTCACCATCATGAGCAGCGGCAACTATCCCAGCATCGACGGGCACCCCGACCTGCTGCGCGGCCTCACCGCCAGCCAGTTTCCGGCCAACCGCACCACCGGCCTGCAGATCCGCGGCTGGGGCCTGGGCAAGAAGGTGGGCTTCCGCGGCGGCATCTACGAGGGCGTGCAGCCCACCGTCGGCACCAGCACCGGGCTCAACCCGCGGCGCAATCCCGCGGTGGCCCTGTTCATGAACTTCGATCTGATCGGCTCCGAGGAAGGCAGCTACCTCTACCAAGGCATCCTCTTCGCCAAGGAGCCGGTGCTCAGCGTCTCGCTCGCAGGCGCCTTCCAGTCGCAGGCCCTGCGCACGCTCAAGGGCGTCACCGATTCGCGCTCGCTCACCAGCAGCGTGTTCCTCGACGTTCCGCTGGCCGGGGACCAGGAGTTCGTCACCTCGCTGGGCGGGTACCTCTACGGAAACGGCACCGGCTCGAAGGACACCGGCAAGGGGTTCACCGTAGACGTCGCCTACCGCTACCACGCGCTGAAGCCGTTCATCTCCTGGGAGTACTTCGACGCCGCCGACTGCATCGACACGCCGGGCATCGTCTCGGCGGCGCAATGCGCGCAGGCCCACACCGCCGACTCGCGCAACTTCCGCGCGGGCCTCGTCTACTACATCGACAAGAGCCTGCAGCACCTCGACATGGAGTTCGCGCTCAACCGCGGCCAGTCGACGGTGGGTCCGACCAGCATCACCGCCGCCACCGCGGGCTTCACCCCGGTGGTCCCGGCGGGCCAGCTGCCCTTCAACAGCCTGGCGCGGTCGGCCGCGAAGACGCTGGTCGTGCAGTGGACCATGATCTTCTGAAGCGGGCAGGCCAGCGCTCGGCGGCGAATCCTCTGACATGTCGCGTCATCAGACGCCGGCATGAGCCGAGAGAGCAGCGTCCCGAAGAGCAGCGCCATCCTCACCTGCAAGCATGAAGCGGTCGAGCCGCTGGGCCTCAACGCCGGCGTCGAGTTCCTGCGCTGCCCGTCCTGCGGCGCCGTGATCGTCACCGACGGCAACGTCCGCCTGGCCATCCCGCCCGTGCGCGCCGCCGGTTAGTCGTTGTGGGATACAGGCGGGGTGGCCGCCGCCTTCGATCCCTCCAGCCGCTCGCTGCTGACGCCGCGCGATCTGGCCCGCTTTCCCGGCGAGACGCTCTTCTGCCGCCTCGCCCGCGCCGTCTGCGCGGCCGAGTGCCTGCCGCGCAAGGAGCTCTTCGAATCGTGGGAGGTGGCGCGGAGGGTGCGGCGCAGGTTTCGCGGCGGCACCGTCTTCGATCTCGCCTGCGGGCACGGGCTCATCGCCCACCTCATGCTCATCCTCGACGACTCCTCGCCGCGCGCCGTGGCCATCGACGCGCGGCTGCCCGCGAGCGCGGCCCAGGTCTCGGCGGCCATCCTCGCGCACTGGCCGCGCCTCGCCGGACGGGTGGAGCTGGTGCAGGCGCCCCTCGCCGGAGTCGCGGCCGTCCGCGGGGATGTGGTGGTCTCGGCCCACGCCTGCGGCGCCCTCACCGACGCGATCCTCGACCTGGCGGCGGAGGCGCAGGCCCGGGTGGCGGTGCTGCCCTGCTGCCACGACGGCGACGCCAACGACGACGCCGGCCTGGCCGGGTGGCTCGACGCGGCGCTGGCCATCGACGCCGTGCGGGCGGTGCGGCTGCGCAGCAGGGGATATGAAATTCATACCCAGACCATTCCTCTGTCGATTACTCCGAAGAATCGCCTCCTCCTCGGCAGGCCATTGATCGAGGTCTATGAAGCCGCCCGCTATGAAGCCCATTTGCCGCAGGGCACGGTGGCGCTGCGGCACGGCCAGCCGGCGCCCGCGCTCGACGCGCTCCTCGATCCGGCGGCTCCGTCGTGG
>JANXXR010000405.1 GCA_025350525.1 Deltaproteobacteria bacterium | reverse complement strand
TGACCGGCAAGATCCGACGCGACCCAGGTCACGAGGGGCGCATTGAGCGCAGGGTTCGCCTCCGGCGGCGGCTCGGTACCGGTGCGCTCGAACAGCGCAGAGGTCATCCGAGTGGCACCCGCGGGCGACATCGCGTTCACGGTCACGCCGTACTTCCCGAGCTCGATCGACCAGATGAACGTCATGCCCATGATCGCGGCCTTCGCGGCGCCATAGTTGGACTGACCGAAGTTGCCGCGCAAGCCCGCCTGGGACGTGACGTTGATGATCCGCCCGTACCCGGCTTCTTTCATGTGTCCCGACCCCCTCGGCCGGATTATAAGGGCGCCATGCAGCCACAGGGGACGCAGGAAACTTCGGCAGCGGCGATTCCCGGCCGGCTGGTCATTCATCCGGGCTGGGTGCTCTTCGCGGGCCTCGCGCTGGCCGTGCCGATGGGCGCGCTGCTCCTGCGTCAGGCGGTGCGTCCGGAGCTGCCGGTGCTGGCCACGCTGCCGCAGTTCTCGCTCTTGGACGAGAGCGGCAAGCGCTTCACCCGCGACGACCTGCTCGGCAAGGTCTGGGTGGCCGACTTCGTCTTCACCAGCTGCGCCGACGCCTGCCCGAAGCTGCAGGGGAAGCTGCGCGGCCTCCAGGATCGGCTGATTCCGCCGGAGCAGGGCGGCCAGATTGCGCTGCTCTCCATCTCGGTGGATCCGGAGCGCGACACGCCCGAGAAGCTGCGCCAGTACGCGCAGGCGTTCGGCGCGCGGCCGGGGATGTGGCGCTACCTGACCGGCGAGCAGAAGGAAGTGGAGCGTACGGTCGTGCAGGGCTTCCACACCGCCATGGCCAGGATCCCGGTGCCGGGCGGCGACTCGCATGCGGAGGCGTTCGACATCATGCACGGCGAGCGGCTGGTGCTGGTCGATCGCCTGGGCCGCATCCGCGGCTTCTACGACGCCGATGACCCCGACGCCGTGCTGCGCGACGCCCGGCTGCTCACCTCTGGCGGGCGCGGATGACGCTGGTCGAGGTCCTGCCGTCCACCAACGCCGCGCTCAACGCCACCAGCGCCGCCGCGCTCTTCACCGGCTACTGGGCCATCCGCAACAAGCGCATCGCGCTGCATTGGAAGTGCATGACGGTGGCCTGCATCTGTTCCACCGTCTTCCTGGCTTGTTACATCACCTATCATTTGCTCTCGCAGGTGCTGCACCACTACTCCGGGCCCTGGCGGCCCTTCTACCTGGCGCTGCTCACCAGCCACACCATCCTCGCGGTGGTGGCGCTGCCGATGGTGCTGAGGACCCTGTGGCTCGCGGCCGTCCGCAGGAAGTTCGCCGAGCACCGCCGCATCGCCCGCTGGACCTTTCCGGTCTGGGCCTACGTCTCCGTCACCGGCGTGCTTGTCTACTTCATGCTCTACCGACTATAGAGAAACGCCCATGGCCTTCCGCATCATCGAGACCTGCATCGGCTGCACCGCCTGCGTGAAGCGCTGCCCCACCGACGCCATCACCGGCGACCGCAAGCTGCTGCACATCATCGACCCGGGGCTCTGCATCGACTGCGGCGCCTGCGGCGTGGTCTGCCCCACCGACGCCATCCTCGACCAGTACGGCAACGTCCAGCACATGCTCAAGAAGAACGAGCGCCCGCTGGCCTTCGTCTACGAGCAGGCCTGCACCGGCTGCGAGAAGTGCGTCGAGCGCTGTCCCTTCGAGGCGCTGGAGATGGTGGCGGTCAAGGATCCGAGCAGCTTCCTCGGCATCGTCTCGGTGATCGAGAAGAACTGCACCGGCTGCCGCGAGTGCGAGAAGGCCTGCCCGTACGACGCGATCTTCATCTACCGCAAGGATCGCGTCCCCGACTGGCTGAAGAACTCGGTTGTGGAAAAGGCCGCGTAGCTCTCAGCCCTCGTCTTCGTCTTCCTTCTCGTCCTCTTCGTCGTCGGTCTCTTCCGCCTCGGGCGCAGGCAGCTCGGCCTCTTCGGCTTCCTTGGCCGCCGCCGCCGCGCGCTGCTGCCGCGCCGTCTGCGGCTTGACCACCGGAGCCTCGCGCTGATCGGCCCCGCACTTCGGGCAGGTCGGCGCCGGCTTCTTCAAGTCGTAGAACTTGGTGCCGCACTTGTAGCAGATGTACTTGGACCCAAGGTCGCGCGCCATTGGTGAAGCCCCTCCCGGTGCTGAGCGGGGGCCGAATAGACCAGCGTCCGGGGGATGTCAATGACTACCGCTTCAGGCTAGCCTGCACGCCTATGCTGCTTGCGCTCCTGCTCTCGGCCTCCTTCGTCCACCCCACGCCGCAGCCGCCGCCCGAGCTGCCGCCCTCCGTCTACCGCGACCGCCGCGAGCGGGTGATGAAGGAGCTGGGCGGCTGCGCGACGTTGATCGCCGCGCAGGGGGAGTCGTCGGCGATCGTGCCGGACTTCAAGCAGGTCGACGACTTCTTCTGGCTGACCGGCGTCAACGAGCCGGGCGCCTGGCTCCTGCTCTATCCCAAGGCGAAGTACCTCCGCCACGTCCTCTATCTGAAGACCCGCGATCCCGAGGCCGAGCGCTGGACCGGCCCGCGCGATCCGATCTCGCCCGCCCTCAAGGAGAAGTACGGCATGGACCAGGTCCGCCGCGGCAACGGCGGGCCGGCGCTGCTCTCCGCCGCGCCGCTCCACGACTGCCTGGCGCTGATCGCGCCCGCCAAGGACCTGAAGGACGAGCGCTCCGACGTGCAGGCGGTGAAGCAGGCGGCGGGGGCGATGGGCCTGAAGCTCGTCTACAAGCGCGACACCCTGGCGCGGCTGCGCGAGGCGCACACGCCGGAGGAAGTCGCGCTCATCGAGCGGGCCGTGGCCATCACCCGCGCCGGGCACGAGGCGGTGGCGCGGAGCACGGTGGCGGGCGTCTCCGAGCGCGACGTCCAGACCCAGCTCGAGTACGCCTTCTTCGGCAGCGGGGCGACCGGGCTCGCCTACGGCAGCATCGTCGGCAGCGGAGAGAACGGCGCGGTCCTGCATTGGGGACAGAACTCGCGGATGCTGCGCGACGGCGACCTGGTGGTGGTGGACGCGGCCGCCGAGTACGGGCGCTACGCCGCCGACGTCACGCGCACCTATCCGGTGAGCGGCAAGTTCAGCGACGAGCAGGCCAAGGTGTACCGCGCCGTCTTCCAGGCGCAGGAGGACATCTTCGCCGCCATCAAGCCCGGCGCCACCATGGGCGATCTGCAGAAGGCCGCCGAGGCTTCGCTGCGCAGCGCCGGGTACCTCGACAACTTCATCCACGGCTTCGGACACTTCGTCGGGCTCAACGTCCACGACGCCGGCCTCTACGATCTGCCGCTGCCGGCCGGCGCGGTGATCACGGTCGAGCCCGGCGTCTACTTGCCCGAGCGCGGGTTCGGCGTCCGCATCGAGGACGAGGTGCTTATCCTGCCCAACGGCAAGTGGCGGCTCTTGACCGCGGACTTCCCCCGCAAGCTGGAGGACGTCGAGGCCTGGGTCGCTCGCTCGCGGCGCTGACTCTGCTATCGTCCTGCGCCTCAAAGATGCGGCAGGGAGACTTCGTCATGGCCCTCAACATCGTGCTGGTGTCGCAGCGGCAGAGCCCCAATGGGATGGCGCTCTCCTGGAGCTCGACAGAGGGCGTGTCCGCCTACCAAATCTTCATCGCCGCCAGGAAGATGTTGCCGGAGGAGCTGGAGGCAGCGGCGCTCCTCAGCGGCACCGACGACTGCTTCGTGGCCAAGGTCGGCGCCGAGGTCCTCTCGGTGGTGGACGACGTCACGCCGCAGGGCGAGACCCGGCACTACGGCGTGGCGATGGTCTTCGACGACGGCTCGGTCAAGGCCGCGCGCTTCAAGGCCGTGCCCGACGGCGGCGCGGAGGATTCGTTCCATCTCTCGATGGTGAAGATGCGGATGACCACCGGGTCGTATCGCATCAAGCCGCCGCCGGAAGCGGCCGGGATCAAGGCGGCGAAGCCGATCGCGGCGCCTCCAGTGGTCAAGGTTGCAGCTCCGCCGCCCGCCCGGTCCGCGCCTGCCGCTGCCGCCTCGGCAGAGCCACCGCCGCCCTCCTCGGTGCCGCTGGAAGGGCCCCTCGACATCCGCATGCAGGGCGCCACCCAGACCTGGGACGGCCTGCGCATCTGCTGGGACCGCGAGCCGCGCGCCGCCGCCTACGAGGTCATCGCCAGCGACCACCAGATCTTCGGCGACGAGCTGGCCGACGCGCTCGCCGGCAAGGCCGACTTCACCACCGCCATCGCCGTCGCGCCGTCGGTGACCTGCGTCCTCGACAACACCACCGCCCGCGAGTCGCGCGGCTGGTACGCGGTGCTGGTCCGCTACCGCGACGGCCGCCGCGTGCCGCATCCCTTCCAGGTGGGCGACGCGGCCAGCAGCGGCAAGGCGAGCGGGCCGTTCCTCAATCCCAACCGGACCGGCGAGCTGCGCGCGGAGGTCGAGGGCCTCCTCGCCGACGCCCGCGAGCAGTGGGAGCGCTGGAAGAGCGAGCAGGACGGCGGCGCCCGCCGCGAGGCCCGGCGCATGGTGGGCGACGCGCTCCTCATCTGGCCCGACTACCCCGCCGCCAAAAAGCTGCTCGGGGAGATGGCATAGACCTCGTCTGCCCCTCCTGCCGGCGCCACACCGGGCGCGGCCTCGAGCTGTTCACGGTGGAGCCCGCGGGCGCGGAGCTCCTGCGTTGCCGCGGGTGCGGCAAGGAGTATCCGGTCGTCGATGGCATTCCGGTGCTGCTGCGCGACCTGTCGCAGGCGGACGCGCTCGGGCTCTTCGCGCCGCTGGACGCGCCCGACGCGCTGGCGGCGCTGGCCTCCGCCGGCCCCGACGGCGCGCCGCTGCCCCACTTGGTGGAGCAGCTCTCGAGCTATCTGCCCTCGTGGGAGGCGGGCTTCGAGGCCATCGCCCAGAAGCTGCGCAGCCGCCCGCGGGTCGCCGCGGCGCTGGAGCTGGGCTGCGGTGTCGGGCGCGGACTCTACGAGCTCGCGCGCCAAGCGGACGCGGTGGTGGGCCTCGACCGCAGCGGCGCCTTCTTGCGCGCCGCCAAGGTCCTGCTCTCCGGCGCCGAGCTGCCCTTCGCGCGGCGGATGGCGGGCCGCTCCTACCAGCGGGCGGCGGTCCGCGCGCCTTCCGCCGCCGGCAACGTGCAGCTGGTCTGCGGCGACGTGCTCGAGCCGCCCTTCGCTCCCGGCCAGTTCGATCGGGTGGTGGCCCTCAACATCCTCGACGCGGTGACCTCGCCGCGGGCGCTGCTCCACCATCTCCACCAGCTGGCTGCGCCCGGCGGGGAGATCCTGCTCGCCTCGCCCTACGCCTGGCGCGACGACGTGGTCTCCTCCGCCGAGCGGCTGGGAACTTCCGACCCGGCCGGCGCGCTGCGGGACGAGGTGCGCGGGCTAGGCTGGTCGATCGAGGAGGAGGCCGACCTGCCCTGGACCCTGCGCCGCGACGCCCGGTCGCTGAGCGTCTACCAGACGCACTACCTGCGCGCCCGCCGGGGCGATTGACCTTCCCGCGGGGGGGGGCAAAAAAATTATTTTTTTCCGAGGGGAGGCTACTTGCCCTTGGGGCCGGGGTCGTCGGGCAACGGCTCGCTCAGTTCGTGGACTTCGACGATGTCCTCTTCGGAGGTGACCATCACCTCGGCCTCGACCTCGTCGGGGCCTTCGGGCCGGGCGGCAAAGGCGTCCGGACCGCGGGCGACCCGGGCCCAGCTGGTGTCCTCGCTCGTCTCGGTCTCGACGGCCAGCGCCACCTCGGTGGCGAGCGCCTCGTCGGAGCGGGAGGGATCTTCGCTGACGATCTTGGGAATCCGGCTCGCGGCGCGGGCGGCGGCGGCGGCCTCGTCGGGGCGGATCTCGCCTTCGCCGGCCAGGTCGCCGAAGGGGGCGACGAAGCCGGGGGCCTGCTGCGGGACCTTTGCGGAGTCGGCCGGGGTGTCGTGGATGACGGCGGCCGGCGCGAGGGTTGAGGCGGGCGGGGGAGCCGCGAGGGTGGAGTCGGCCGGGGAGGTGGAAGCGCGGTCGGGTTCGGGTTCGGGTTTGCGGTCCGGTTCGGATTTGGTTTCAGGTTGCGTCGCCGCGGGGGCAGGTGGATCGGAGACGGGGGCGAGCAGCGGGCGCTGGGACGAAGGCGGCGGAGGTGGAATCGAAGCCGGCGGATTGAGCGGCTCCGGGACCGCGGCGGGTTCGTCGGGCTCCTCGGGAAGACTTCTCACGGCCGGATCGACCTGGACGCGCGCGCGGACCAGGCCGGAGCCGTCGACGCGTTTGGCGCCCGGCGAGGCGAGCCGGACCACGGTGTCGCCGCCGGAGTCGACCGCCTGGTGCCACTCCGGATCGACGGAATCGCCGCGCTCGGGCGTCACCAGCTGCCACCCGCAGAGTGCGGCGGCGCGCTTGAGCCACGCGGTGCGCGCCTTGGAGTCGCCGCCGGTGGCCGCGCGGACCACCGCCTGCGCCACCGGCTCCAAGGACGGCGCCGGGTCGGGATCTCCCGACGAATCCTCCAGCCGCTGCAGGAGCTGCGCCGCCACCGGGAGCTCGGCGTGCTGGTAGAATTCGACCTCCTGCGCCAGCCGCTCGAGCGCGCTCTGCCGAGCCGCCGCCTGGGCGGAGGCATCGCGCAGCCGCAGCGCGGTGCCGTCGACCGGGGCGCCCAGGAGCTCTGCTTCCGCAGCCAGCGCCGCCGCCTTGTCGCAGCGGTCGGTGTCGGTGCGCGCCCGCCCGAAGGCCGCCGAGGCGCTGGCGAGGATCTCGTGGCGCAGCCCTTCGGCGTAGGCCTCCACCGCGGTGGTGGTGTGCGTGCTCGCCGCCGCGCGCGGAATCACCCGCGCGCCGGGCCGTCCCTGCTCCGGGCCGGACAGCTCGCCGCCTGCGAGCCCGCGCGCCTGCAGGGTGGCGACCCGCTCCTCCAGCTGCGCCACCCGTCCGGCCGGGTCGCCGCCGGCGGCGAGGCGGGCGAAGGCCGTCTCGAGCTCGACCAGCCGGCGCTCGAGCGCGATGAGCCGGTCTGCCGGCACCGGCATCCGCGGCAGGTCGCCCAGCGCGACGGCGGGCGCACCGGCGCGCGCAGCCGGCATCTGCTCGAAGACGTCGATCTTTCCGCGCCCGTTCGAGCTGATCACCAGAGCCGCGCCATCCTGCCGCCGCTCGCGCACGGTGCGGATGAACTTGGTCACCGCCTCCTGCACGCGCTGCACGTCGATGGCCGTCCCCCGCAGCGCCGACTTGACGATGTCGGCGACCAGCTGGTCGGTGCGGTACGCGGTCGAGAGCTTGAGCGCGTCCTTCTGCGCCTTGATCTTCACCTTGCGCGGCAGGCCGCTCGCCGCCAGCAGCGCGGCGCCCTCGAACTCGCGCGGAAGCTCCGCCTCGATCTCGAGCGGCACCTCCACCATACGCGCGTCGGGCCGCGCCACGAGCCTCACGCTGAACACGGCGAAATTGTACGCCGCCTTGCGGCCGGTGGCACGAAAAGTCCGCATGACCTCCGGTCGCGGTCCATGCTACCTCTTGCGGCCATGTCGCTTCCCGCCGTCGCGCCGGAACCTCTCGCGCCGCAGCCCGCCGATCTCCACCAGCCCTTCATCCCCGCCGACCAGGACATCCCCGAGCTGACGCCGGTGCCGCTCATCGTCGGCGCGCTCCTCGGCATCCTCTTCGGCGCCTCCTCCATGTACCTGGTGCTCAAGGTCGGCCTGACCGTGAGCGCGTCGATCCCGGTGGCGGTGCTCTCCATCACCATCTTCCGCGGCTTCTCGAAAGTCTTCCGCACCCGCCGCGCCACCATCCTCGAGAACAACATCACCCAGACGGCGGGCAGCGCCGGCGAGAGCATCGCCTTCGGCGTGGGCGTCACCATGCCGGCCCTTCTCATCCTCGGCTACAACCTAGAGATCTCGCAGGTCGTCCTCGTCTCGGTGCTGGGCGGCCTGCTCGGGATCCTGATGATGATCCCGCTGCGCCGCGCGCTCATCGTCAAGGAAGCGAAGACGCTCGTCTACCCGGAGGGCACCGCCTGCGCCGAAGTGCTCATCTCCGGCGAGACCGGCGGCACCACCGCGAAGACGGTCTTCGCCGGCCTGGGAGTCGGCGGCCTCTTCGCCCTCGGCTACAAAGGCTTCGGCTTCTTCAAGGACATCCCCGAGAAGATCTTCGGCAAGTGGTACGACGGCGGCAACCTCAGCATCGAGGTCGGCCCCGAGCTGATGGGCGTCGGCTACATCATCGGCACCCGCATCGCCATGATCATGGGCGCGGGCGGCATCCTCTCCGCGCTCGTCCTCATGCCCGCCATCAAGCTCTTCGGCGGCAGCGCCATGAGGCCCATCTACCCGGCCACCACGCTCATCAAGGATATGTCCACCGACGACGTCTGGCATCAATATATTCTGTATATCGGGGCCGGCGCGGTGGCGGCGGGCGGCATCATCTCGCTCTTCAAGTCGCTGCCCACCATCGTCGGCGGCGCCATGCGCGGCATGAAGTCGCTCTCCGGCGTGGCCGGCGCGTCCGGCCCCCTGCGCACCGACCGCGACATTCCGCTCTGGGTGGTGGGCGCGGGCTCCATCGTCCTCGTCATCGTCTGCGCGCTGGTGCCGTCGTTCAAGATCAACGTGCTGGGCGCGCTGCTCATCCTCGTGCTCGGCTTCCTCTTCGTCACCGTCAGCTCGCGGCTCACCGGCGAAGTGGGCAGCTCGTCGAACCCCATCTCCGGCATGACGGTGGCGACGCTGCTGATCGTGTCGCTAATCTTCTTCGCGCTCGGCTGGGTGACGGCGCCCTACAAGCTCGCGGCGCTCAGCATCGCGGCGGTGGTCTGCATCGCCATCTCCAACGGCGGCACCACCTCGCAGGATCTCAAGACCGGCTACCTGATCGGAGCCACCCCAGCGCGGCAGCAGATCGCCATCGTGGTCGGATCGCTCGCCTCCTCGCTGGTGCTGGGCTTCGTCATCCTCAAGCTCAACGACGCCGGCACCATCTTCGCCGCCCGCAGCTTTCCCAACGTGACCTTCGCGCAGTCCGAGTACAGCGGCGCCCGCGAGCACCTGCGCGGCCCCGACGCCGACCGCGACTCTGGCGAGTACAACGTGGTCCGCCTGCCGGAGCCGCGCGGCGACATCCCCGCGGGCAAGTACCTGGTCGACGACAGCGGCCACATCAAGTACCTCGAGGACCCGGGCATCAACGGAAAGCTCGACACCCGCGACAACGGCGAGAAGGTGAAGGCCAAGTTCTCCGCGCCCAAGCCGGTCCTGATGTCGTTCATCATCGAAGGGATCATGACCCAGCGGCTGCCCTGGGGCCTGGTGCTCATCGGCGTCTTCATCTCCATCGTGCTGGAGTTGTGCGGCATGTCGTCTCTGGCCTTCGCGGTCGGCGTCTACCTGCCGCTCTCCACCTCGACGCCCATCATGCTGGGCGGCCTGGTGCGCTTCGTCGCCGACAAGACCGCCCGCCGCAAGCTGTCCGAGGCGGAGGCCGAGAGCGGGCCGGGTGTGCTCTTCTCCTCGGGGCTGATCGCTGGCGCCTCGGTGATCGGCACCATCCTCGCTTTCCTGCAGCTCTCCGAGCCGACGCGGAACTTCCTCAACGCCATGAACGTCAGCGCGCGCATCCCCGGCTTCGCCAACTCCGACCTCGCCTCGCTGCTCCTCTTCATCGCGCTCGGCGCCGTCCTCTGGGCGGTGGCCACCGAGCGCTGGCTCGCGGACAAGCATGATCCAGGTCCGGCGCGCTGAGTCCCCCGAAGACGTCCGCGCCTGCCTGCGGCTGCGCTGGACCGTCTTCGTCGAGGAGCAGGGCGTGCGCCCCTCGGAAGAGGTGGACGCGCACGACCAGGCCGATGCGGTGCACGCCCTCGCCCTCATCGACGGCGTGCCCTGCGGGGCGGCGCGGTTCATCTTTTCCTCGCCGGGGGTGGCGAAGATCCAGCGGATGGCTGTGATCGACGACGTCCGCAAGCGCGGGGTCGGACGGGCGCTGCTCGCCTTTCTCGAGGAGGAAGCGCGGCGGCGGGGCGCGGTGCGGTTCACGCTCTGGGCGCAGACCCACGCGCGGCCTTTCTACCAGCGGGCGGGCTATTCGGCCGAGGGCCCCGAGTTCGACGACGCCGGCATCCCGCATGTTTCGATGAGCAAGCCCGCTTGACGGCGCGTCCGCTCCCGCTACAACTAGGACCATGCACACTCTGCGAACGCTGCTGGTCGCCGCCGGAGTCGCGCTCTTTGCATTGTCCGCACGCGCGGACATGAAGAGCGAAGGCTTCAGCGACCTGACCATCGACCAGGTCTCCGACCTGGTCGCGAAACACGAGGCCGACGTCTACGACAACAACGGCAAGGACGACTGGCAGAAGGGCCACGTCCCCACCGCTAAATGGGTCCAGTTCAACGGGGTGAAGTCGACCGACCTCCCCCAGGACCACGGGCGCAAGCTGGTGTTCTACTGCGCCAACACACATTGAATGGCTTGCCACCAGGCCGCCCGTGAGGCGGTCAAGCTGGGCTACAAGAACGTGTTCGTGATGTCGGCCGGATTCCAGGGTTGGGAAAAAGCCGGCAAGCCGGTCGAAAAGGGCTAGCTAGCCTTATCTTGCGGTGAAGGCGCGGTCGCTGCGGTTGACCGCGTTCTTCACCTTGAGCCCGCGGCGGTTGAGCAGGTCGATGGTGATCTTGTGCGCTCCGCCGTGGGCGCGGCGCAGGTGCAGCGGCTTCCACTCGGTGATGAGCGGAAGCTCGCGGCGGTCCAGCACGATGCGGACCTTGTCGCCCCGCCGCGCCAGCTTCGCGTTGGCCAGGTAGAAGTCGAGCACCGGCCGGTCGGCGCCGGGCGTCGTGGGCGCGAGTGGCGTCGAACTCTCGGGCGCGGCGGCGTCGGGCTGCTGCTGGACTTCGCGCATCAGCTCGAATCCGGAAGGCGGCCCGCCAACGGGCAGCACGTACGTCAGGATGGGCTTCTTCGCGTCGGGCCAGGCGACGTACTCGGCGGCCTTGCCCGCTTTTCCTCCCAGCTTCTGCCCCACCCAGAAGCGCACCAGCGCGAACGCGCGCGGGGCCTTGACCACCTCGTGCCAGGGACGGCAGAGCACGGCGCGCAGGAGGTGCGGGCCGCGCGGAAGGCCGGTGAGCCGCAGCGGCGCCGAGAAGTCGCTGACTTCCACCGCCGGCTCGTTGTCGACGATGAGGTGCAGGTGCGGCGACGGCCCTCCGGGCTGCAGCGGCCCGAGCGCATATCCCGAAACGCGCAGCTCGATGTGCACCGGCAGCGCCGGATCGATCTCGGCCAGGTCGGCCGGCGACGTGAAGGAGACGGCGGCCTTGGCGAAGGCCTTGTGGTCGCCCTTCTTGCGCAGATCGTCCTCGGCCCGCGCGGGCGGCGGCGCGGCGGGCTTGTGCGGACGATGGCGGCGCGCAAACGCAGGCGCGGCGAGGAGCAGCAAAAGGAGGAGGACGCGCCTCACCGGGTCACCTCGAAGCGCTGCAGCGTGCGCCAGCTGGCCGAGATGTCGAGGAGCTGCGCGCGCAGCTGCCGCTGGTCGGCCTCGATGCGCAAGAGCGGCAGGGTGGCGTCGAGCGGGCCGGCGGCGTCGGAGGCGCGGGCGCTCCAGGTGCCGAGGTTGACGTAGAGCCGCTCGACGCCGGGCCGGCCTTCGTGCACCGCCCAGTCGATGACGTGGGTGTGGCCGAGCACCAGCACGTCGGGCGGCGGCGGCTTGCCCGGCAGCGCCCGATTGCCCTCGAGCGCCTCGAGCGCGCTGTGGCCGGCGCGCTCCCAGAGGTCGTCGTCCTCCTTCAGCTTCGAGCGGATCAGGCTCGGCGTCGCCAGCCACGCCGCCGCGCGGGAGAGGTAGCCATTCTCGACCAGCAGCTCGAGGAAGGCGTCGATGAAGCGCTCGAACACGCCCGGCTTCAGCCAGCGCTCCAGCACCGGGACCACGCGCTCCTCGGGCCGCAGCGCCACCACCCGATCCGGATCGATGTGCACGTTGCTCCGCGGCGCCTGGTGCCGGAGGAAGGGAATCACCGCGTGGTGGAGGACGGCGGTCATGGTCTCGCCGCCGCCGGTCGCCGTCGCGCACGAGGGATCCCAGAGGTGCCCGTGTTGCAGCACGATCCACTTGTCCATCAGCCGCCGCACCGCCTGCGACTCGATGGCCACCTTGGGCAGCCCCGCGGCGTCGAGCGCCTCGCGCCCTCCCGTCTCGCCCAGGTGGCGATCGTGGTTGCCGGGCACCAGCGTCACCCGGGCCTCGGCGCTGAGGGCCTCGAGCGCGTCGAGCGCCACCGGGTTGTTCTCGCGGATGGCCCGCATGATGGCCGGCAGCGGGGGGGGCGACTTGTCCTCGAGCGGGACGTCGAGGGCGAGGCCGAAGGCGGTCAGTCCCTTGCGCGGCGGGTGCGCGGCGGTCAAGTCGAAGATGTCGCCGAGGAGCACCAGCTCGTTGTCGGGGTGGCGGGCGACGCCGGCGCAGAGATCGGCGAAGCGGTGGCCCTGCTCGGGGTCGCGAAACATCGACGCGAGCGTACTCTCTCCCAGGTGCAGGTCGCTGACGACGAACAGTGCCATTCCGATCCGCAGTCTAACGCAAAGCAAAAGCGCACCACGGAGGCACTGAGGGCACGGAGGTTTTTGTTACTTTTTTGTTAAGGGTGGCGCGGAGGCGGGCGCCCTTGCTCGGGCGGGCGCTCGTGCTTCGAACGCACCAAAAGCTTTTCTCCGTGCCCTCCGCGCCTCCGCGGTGCGCCTTTGCCTTTGCTTTTTTCTCTCCAGCCCTCTTGGGAGAGGAGTGTGGACTGGAGGGCGGACACTTGTGGAGCGAGCGTCCCGTCGTGCCGGGCCACGCGCCACCAGGGGACGCCGTCGAGGGTGCGCAGCGCCGAGACCACCGCCCGCGCCGCGCCCGGCTTGCCCGCCCGCAGCGCCACCTCGCCGTAGGAGAGCGTCGTCCCCCGCGGGATGCGCTTCACGATCCGCAAAACCGCTCGCTGGAATGCGGTTATCGCGCCACCCAATTGCCGAGCAGCACCGCGCCGAAGCCGAGGAGGTTGGAGCCCAGGACGTAGGCGAGCGCGCCCGCCGGCCGGCCCAGCTGGAGCAGCCGGAAGGTCTCGTACTCGAAGGTCGAAAACGTCGTGTACGCGCCGACGAAGCCGATGGGCAAGAGGTAGCGCAGGTTGGGGCTCGAGAGCCGCGCGGTCAGCACCGCGATGAGGAAGCAGCCGCTCAGGTTGATGAAGAGCGTGCCCCACGGCCAGTCGACGCCCAGCCGGCGCGCGAAGCCGTTCGCCACCACGAAGCGCGCCACCGCGCCCAAGGCGCCGCCCAGCGCGACCAGCAGGAGGGGAGTTGCGCGCTCGAGCACGAGAGCGACCCTATCAAAAAAAAGCGGCCCGGACCCGCGAAGGTCCGGGCCGCCCTTGGAGCGCGCTGCTAGTTGAGCACGGCGTCGTCGAACAGCGTGTAGCTCGGGTCCGCCGAGTAGTTGTCGTCGTGGCTGGTGAGCGTCAGCGTATAGCTGCTGCCCGCCGTCACCGACGCGGTGATGTTGACCCAGGTCGAGTTGGTGGAGCAGGTCTTCGGCACCATGGTGGTGCCGTTGAGCGTGATCGTCACCCAGTCGTACGTGACGGTGTCGGGGCAGGTCATCTTGTACCAGACGCTGAGCTGGCTCTTGCCCGAGGGCACGGTGAAGGTCTGCGAGAAGCTGGAGTCGCCGTTGGTGGGCGAGGTGCTGCCCGCCCGCGCGCAGGAGGTGCCGCCGTGGCAGCCGCTGGTCACGATGCTGGTGGTGCCCGCCGTGGTCCAGCCGGTGCTGCCCGACTCGAAGCCGCCGTTGGTGATTCCGCCGCCACCACCGCCGCCGCCGCTGCTGGTCAGCGTCACGTCGTCGTAGAGCGTGTAGGTCGGATCCGAAGCGAAGTTGTCGTCGTGGTTGGCCAGCGTGAGCGTGAAGCTGTGGCCGGCAGTCAAGCCGCTCACAGACACGTTGACCCAGTTGTTGGTCAAGTTGCAGGTCTTCGGCAAGATCGTCGTCGTCGTGAGGAGGGTGTTGTCGGTGAGCGTTGCCGTCGCCCAGTCCCAATAGACCGAGTCCGGGCAGTGCACGTTGTAATAGAAGGAGAGGGTCGCTCCGCCCGGAGGCGCCGTGAAGGTCTGCGCGATCGAGCTGTCGCCATTGGTCGCGCTGGAGCTGCCGACGAACGCGGCATAGGTTCCCGAGTGCGAGATGGTGGTGATGGTCGAGACC
>JANXXR010000401.1 GCA_025350525.1 Deltaproteobacteria bacterium | reverse complement strand
CAACCGAGCCGCGCCGCACGCCCACCGCGCGGTGGAGCGGCTCGCCCGGAAGCGACGACCCTGCGAGGAGCCAGACCACGCCGTTCTGGACCCACAGCTCGGGGGCGACGGCCACGCCGTCCAGGGGCATGCGCGACAGCTCCACCTCGTCGCCGCTGGCCACGCCCGCAGGGGCCTCCGAGAGGAAGAGAACCAGCGCCCGCGGATCGTCGCCCGACTCGACCAGGCGGAGCGCCAGGGGCAGCGAGCCTGCTTCCTGGTTGCCGTCCACCACCCAGCGGCGCCGGCCGGGCTCGGGGGGCGCAGGAGCGCGTGGAGCAAAGCCCAGCTCAAAGGCGCGCGCGCCCGCCTCCGGCCAGTCGGCGGCCAACGCTGCGGCCAGGATGGGAGAGGCCCGGTGCCCGGCGTCGCGAACCCGCTGCGCCACCTTGCGGGCGGCGGCGTCGGGAGCCGCCAGGAGCGCGCGGCCGGCGCCGCCCCCGGCGTCGAAGACGGAGAGCGAGAGCTGAGGCTTTGCGCCCTCGGCGTCGATGAGCAGCGCCACCGCGGCGTCACCGTCTGCGGAGAGACCCAGGAGCGCCTGCTCCGCGATCACCGGGCGGCCGGCTGCCTGCTCGGGGAAGGTCGGGGGACGGCGGAGGTCGGCGCAGGCGACGAGAGCGAGGAGCAGGAAGCGCACGCCGGAGTTTTTACACCAAAGGGGAAGCGATGGGGCTGCCTCTCCCTTGCCTTTGCGCTCCGCGCCGGGATACTTCCGCGCCATGAGCCGCTGGGCCCTTCTGGAACCACTGCGGGCCCGCCTTCTCGACGAGCAGGGCACGCTGCACAAGCAGGCGGAGACGCGCATCGCGCTCTGCTACCCGAGCCCGTACCACGTGGGGATGAGCTCGCTCGGCTTCCAGACCATCTACCGCGAGATCCACCAGCACCCGAAGGCGACGGCGGAGCGGGCCTTTCTGCCCGACGAGGTGGCGGCCTGGCGCGAGGCGCGCGTCCCGCTCTGCACCTACGAGACGCAGTCCGAAGTCTCGCAGTTCGACTGCCTGGCGTTCTCGGTCAGCTACGAGCTGGAGCTGACCGGCCTCTTCGAGATGCTCGACCTCGCCGGCCTGCCGCTGCGCCGCGAGGAGCGATCGCCCAGGCATCCGCTGGTGGTCTGCGGCGGCCCGCTCACCTTCTCCAATCCGGTGCCGCTCGCGCCCTACGCCGACGTCATCGTGCTGGGCGAGGCCGAGGAGCTGATCCACGTCCTCTGCGACGCGCTCTCTCTGCCGCGGCGCGAGCAGCTGGCGCACCTCTCCCATCATCCCGGATTCTACCTGCCGGGTCTGTCAGCCCAGTGGCCGCAGGTGGCCAAGGCCGACGACGACCGGCTGCCGGCGCGCTCGCAGATCCTCACGCCGCACACCGAGCTGCGCTCGATGTTCCTCATCGAGCCCGAGCGCGGCTGCTCGCGCGGCTGCACCTACTGCGTGATGCGCCGGACCACCAACGGCGGCATGCGGACGGTTGCGCCCGAGCGCGTGCTGGAGCTGATTCCGGGGAGCGCCGCCAAGGTGGGCCTGGTCGGCGCGGCGGTGACCGATCATCCGCGCATCGTCGATCTGGTGCGTACGCTGGTGCAGGACGGCCGGCAGGTGGGCATCTCTTCGCTGCGGGCCGACCGGCTCTGCGCCCGGCCGGAGTTGGTCTCGCTCTTGGCGCAGTCCGGCGCGAGGACGCTGACCACCGCCGCCGACGGCGCCTCCGAGCGGCTGCGCACCGCGCTCGACCGCAAGACCAACGCCGCGCAGCTCCTGAAGACGGCGGAGCTGGCGCGGGAGGCGGGCTTTGCGCGGCTCAAGCTCTACCTCATGCTCGGGCTGCCGGGCGAGGAGGACCAGGACCTCGACGAGCTGGTGCTGCTGGCCGGCGAGATCTCGCGCATCCTGCCCTTGAGCTTCGGCCTCGCCCCCTTCGTCGCCAAGCGCAACACGCCGATGGACGGCGCGCCCTTCACGCCCATCGAGGAGACGGAGCGGCGGGTGGCGTACCTGCGCGCCAAGCTGCACGGCCGGGCGGAGATCCGGCCCACCAGCCCGCGCTGGGCGTGGGTCGAGTACATGTTGGCGCAGGGGGATGAGAGCGCCGGGCTCGCCGCCGAAGACGCCTGGCGGGCCGGCGGCAGCTTCGCGGCGTGGAAGAGGGCCTTCCGCGAGCGCGGCGTGCGGCCGCGTGCGGCGCGCCGAGTGCAGGACGGCCGGCTGAGGCTGCCGCACCTGGCGGAGTGGCCGGTGGTGGCGCAGTAGCCGCAGACTCGCCCACTGGCTTTTTGCGTCGGCGGCTTCCCGGCAGCGCGCGCGGTTACGCACGGGCATGACCGTCGGGCGGTCGCGCACGGGCATGACCGTCGGGTGGAAGCGCAGAAGCGTGACCCGTCGGGCGTCCGCAGGCCGAAGCCGGGGCGAGCATGAATCGCTCCTGCAGCGACCACGGCGGCCAGCCATTTTCGCGCATCCTTTTTCAGATTCCGCTTGCGCCCGAAGGCCTGTTTGATATTATTCCCGAAATCATGCGAGCGAGACAAGAAGAACTGCGGTTCCGCCAGCATGGAGGCCGGCGCAAGGGGGCGGGGCGCCCCAGGGGCAGCCGCGTGTCGCACGCCGGCAGGCCGCAGTTCGACCGGGTGACGCCGGCGCACGTCACCCTCCGGGTGAGAGCTCATGTCTGGAACCTGCGCAGCGGGCGCAGCTTCAGGCGCATCGAGAGCTGCTTCGCCAAGGCGCGGGGCAGGTTCGGCTTGCGGCTCATCCAGTTCTCGGTGCAGGGCAACCACCTGCACCTCATCGTCGAGGCCGACTGCAGCGCCGCGCTGACGCTGGGGATGCAGGGGCTCGCCATCCGCCTCGCGCGGGCCCTCAACTCCATGATGAGCCGCCGGGGGCCCGTCTTCGGCGACCACTACCACGCGCG
>JANXXR010000382.1 GCA_025350525.1 Deltaproteobacteria bacterium | reverse complement strand
GGTGGCAGCCCTCGAGATCGCGACGATGTCTATGGTCTGCGGTCTCGAGGTCGCGCGGCGTGGGGCGCGGCATGCGGAGGCGGTTTATGCGCTGCTCAGCGGACTGATTCGCAGAGCGGGCTAGAAATCGCTGGCGCCCGGCGGTGGCTGAGGCTCCCAGACGGAAGCGAAGAAATGGGCGGCGCCGCGGTCGGGGCTGGCTGGAGCCAGCCATTGGAGAGCAATGACCAATGCCGCCACGGCATAGGAAATGCGATTGCGCTTCAGCAGGACGGCGATTGCGGCGGCCATTGCGGCCAGCCATGGGAGCGCGCTCCCCAGTCCGGGGACGCCCAGCGCCTGCAGGGGATTGCGCGGAATCCAGCCGTGCGAGAGCAGGGGCCAGACGACTTCGCGTAAAGGATTCTGCACCTCCAGGGGAAAGCCCTGGCAGACGGAGGAGGCGAGGCCAGTCGCGGCGATGCCTGCTGCGGCCAGGCCGCAGAACCAGGGCAACAGGCGCGGGCGCTCGCGCAGGAGCAGGGCGGCGGAGATGGCGGCAAAGGGAACCAGCGGCGTGATGTACCGCGGCCCGACAACCCAGCCGCTGCGCCAGAGCGCGTGGGTGATTTGAAAAACGAGGTAATAGACAATGATTGCAAACGGGACGCTCCGCCGCGGCCGCAGCGCGAAGACGATCCACGGCGCCCAGAAGAGCAGCCCCAGCCAGGGCGCGAAGAGCGAGCCATAGAAGCGCTCGAAGTCGGGAAGGGAGATGCCCATGAAGCCCGGCGCGAGGTCGCGCACGAAGGCTGGGTTCTCCAGATGGCTATACGGCGTGGACCAGGGCGCGCCAAAGGCCGACCAATGGAATTGCGCGACCAGGAGTGCCCACGGCAGCGCGCCCAGAACGATGCCGCGCAGATATCGCAGCTTGCCGGGCCAGACGAAGGCGGCGATGAGGATCACCGCGGCGGGCGCTGCGGGATATTCGAAGGCGACGGCGGCGGCGCAGAAGAATCCAACCCAATACGGCCGGCATTTCCAGCAGCCGGACAGATAGGCAGCGCCCAGCGCCAATGCCGCCAATTGATGGCCGGCGAACATCTGGCCATAGGTCAATGACAACGATCCGAGCGCGCCGGCCAGCGTGCAGGCGAGCGCGACCTCCTCGGTGCTGCCGAGATCGAGCAGGTGCCGGCGCAGCGCCATCCAGAAGAGCAGCGTCGGCAGGATGACCAGCAGCCAGCGCAGCACGAACACGCAAGTCGTCTTTTGCAGCGGCCCGAACCAGCGCAGCACCAGCAGCACCGGGGCCGCCAGCGCGCTCGCGCCCGGCGCCTTGGCCGCGTAGAGCCGGCCCTCGCAGCCGGGCGGCGTCAGGCCCGGGTTGTCGCAGACCAGCGCTTTGTCATTGACGTATCCCCAGTCGCGCAGCACCGGTCCTGCGTCGCCGGCGCGGGTCCGCCGTCCGATCGACCAGGTGTGATCCTCGACCAGCGCCCGCGCCGCATAGACGCGCACCAGCTCGTTGGGGTTGTTGATCTTCTCGAAGAAGACGAACAGCCAGCCATATGCGACGAAGAGCAGCAGGAAGAGGCGGCCCTCGCCGCGGCGCAACTGCACCGTCGCATGCTATCAGAAGCGAATCGATGCGCTCGTTCCTGCTCGTCCTGCTCTGCTCTTGCGCCGCCGCCGCGCCTTCGGTGCGTTTCACCACGGACGCGACCATGATACCGCCGCCGCCGCCGCGGCCCAGCGCGGGCTGCGCTGCGAGCGTCGCCGCGGTCCAGGGCGACCGGACCTTGACCAGCGGCGGCCGCACCCGGCGCTTCCGGCTGGTGGTTCCTGAGAGCGCGGCCAAGGGTCCGGCGCCGCTGGTGCTGAACCTCCACGGCCTCGTCGAGAGCGCCCAGCTGCAGCAGACCTACAGCGGCATGGACGCGCAGGCGGCGGCGCGGGGCATGGTCACCGTCTATCCGCAGGGCGCGGGCAACTCGTGGAACGCCGGAAGCTGCTGCGGCCGCGCCCAGGCCGAGGGCGTCGACGACGTCCGCTTCCTGCGCGAGCTGGTTCGCGAAATCGAGAGCGAAGCCTGCATCGACCGCAACCGCGTCCACGCGACCGGCATGTCCAACGGCGCGATGATGGCGTACCGGCTCGCCTGCGAAGCCTCGGAGATCTTCGCCGCGGTGGCGCCGGTGGACGGCGTCGAGGCCGTGCCTCGCTGCACGCCGCGGCGGCCGGTGCCGGTGCTCTCCTTCAACGGCACGAGCGATCTGCTGGTGCGGTGGGAGTCGGGCAGCTTCGGCCTCGGGTCGGTGAAAGAGACGGCCGCGACGCTGCGCCGCCGCAACCGCTGCTCGGCCGCACTGCGCGTCGTCTATCAGCACGGAGACGCCGTCTGCGAGAGCGCGGTCGCCTGTGCGGCCCCCGTCATCGGCTGCCGCATCGAGGGCGGCGGGCACACCTGGCCGGGCGCGCAGGCGTTTCCCTTTCTCGGCCACACCTCCGGCGACCTGGACGCGACGGCGACGATGCTGGATTTCTTTCTCGACCACGGGATGACGGCGGCTCCCTGAGGCCTGACTCTCAGCCCTTGGTGGCTTCGGCGATCTGCAGGCGGGCCGCGCGGGCAGCGGGCAGGAGGCCGCCCAGCAAGCCCATCGCGACGGCGAACAGCGTCGCCTTGATGGCGATCTCCGGGGCGAAGTGGAACTTGAAGCGGATCTCGGTGAACGAGGAGAAGTTGGTGGTGGTGAAATTGACCGCGCCCAGCATCGCCGCCAGCACGCAGCCCGCCGCCGCGCCCAGGAGCGAGAGGATCAGGCTCTCCACCAGGAAGCTGCCCAGCACCGCGCGCCGCCGGAAGCCGAGCGCCCTCAAGGTCCCGACCTCCCGCACCCGCGCCGCGACCTGCGCGTACATGGTGATCATCGCGCCCAGCGTGGCGCCGAAGGAGAAGAAGACCGCGATCACCGTGCCGAGGATGCGGATGAAGTTGGCCAGCTGCCCCGAGGCCTCCTCGTAGAAGCGGTCCTCGCGCTTGGCCTCGAGGCTCCAGCGCGGATCGGCGTCGAGGGTGGCGCGCAGCGCGTCCAGCTCCGACGGCGCCTTCAGCCGCAGCGTCATGGTCGAGTAGCCGGTGCGGTGCGCGGCGTCGGCGATCTGGTCGACGTCGGCCCAGATCTCGCTCTCGAAGCCGCTGCCGCCCGCGTCGAAGACGCCGACCACCGGCCACTGCCGCCGCGCGATGGCGAGCGCCTGGCCGATCTCGGCGCCTTTGTACCGGCCGCGCGAGGCCCGCCCGATCATCACCTCGCTCGTGCCCCACTGCGGCAGGCGGCCGTCCACGAGCTTGACCGCCTTCGATCGCAGGAGTTCCCAGCCGTCCTTGGTGACGCCGCGCAGGCCGACATTTGCCGTTCCGTTTCCGTCGGACCTCTGCAGCTGGAAGATGACGAACAGCTCGGGCGAGGCCACCTGCCTGCCGCCCTCGACGGCCACCGTGGCATCGGCAGCGAAGGTCTTGGCGCCGTCGCGCGGCAAAAAGCTGGTCAGCTCGGAGGTGGAGCCCTTGCGCAGGACGATGGCGTTCTCGCGCGAGCCGGTGGACTTCAAGGTCTCCTCGACGCCGCGCGCCAGCATGAGGACCGCCGCGAAGACGAAGACGACGAGGCCGAGGCCGCCCGCCGTGGCGAAGGCGGAGAAGCGGCGGCGCAGGATCGAGCGCAGGTTGTACGAGAGCGGGATCACTCCTGCCTCCGCAGCGCCTCGACGATGTTGAGCCGCGCCGCCTGGAGGGCCGGACCCAGGCTGGCGACCGCGCCGATGGCCGCCGCGGCGACCACGGTGGCGATGGCCGTGGGCAGCTTGAAGCCCAGGTTGGAGAG
>JANXXR010000355.1 GCA_025350525.1 Deltaproteobacteria bacterium | reverse complement strand
GCGATGATGCCGGCGACGAGGCCCATGCCGAAGGCGCCCGCGAACCCCGCGCCCTTCACTCCGGAAAGCTTCTGCTGCAGCGCATACGGCAGCGCGACTTCGAAGGCGCCGAACATGCTCGCCGCCAGCGCCACCAGGAAGACGGCCAGGAGCGCGATGACGTACGGCGAGGAAAGGAAGGAGCCGAAGGCTTTGCCCGAGAGTGCGGCAAAAAGACCCAGCGACGAGTACATGGCCGCGATGCCGCCCACGTAGGTGGCCGAGAGCAGCACCGACCGCGCCCGCCGCTCCGACTGCCGGGCGCCGAAGACGCCGACCGTGATCGGGATGAGCGGATAGACGCAAGGCGTGAGGCTGGTGAGGACGCCCGCGACGAAGAGGATGGCGAAGGTGCCCACCGAAACGCCGCCGGCGAGGCCGAGGCGGGCGGAGAGGTCGGCGCCCGGTCCGACGCCCTGCGTCAGAAGGCTGGGGAGGAAGGGCAGCGCGAGGCCGACCAACAGAGCGAGCGCAAGGCGGGTAGTCCAAGTCTTCATCGAGCGCATCCTAACGTCCGTTGCCTTGACCCGCAGCGGTCGGGGTTATAATAGACCAGTCCAGTCCACATTAGGAACCACATGCCGATCAAGCTCCCCATCTACATGGACAACAACGCCACCACCCCCCTCGATCCGCGGGTGCTGGAAGCGATGATGCCGTACCTCACCACCGAGTTCGGAAACGCTGCCTCGCGCAGCCATCCATTCGGTTGGAAAGCGGAGGAGGCGGTGGACCTGGGCCGCGAGCAGATCGCGGCGCTCATCGGCGGCAGCGAGAAGGAGATCGTCTTCACCTCGGGCGCGACCGAGAGCATCAACCTCGCGCTCAAGGGCGCCGCCGAGTTCTACAAGGACAAGGGCAACCACCTCATCACCGCCCGCACCGAGCATAAGGCCACCCTCGACACCATGAAGCGCCTCGAGCGCCAGGGCTTCGAGGTCACCTTCCTGCCGACCGACAAGTTTGGCCGGATCTCCGCCGCGCAGCTGCGCGAGGCCATCACCGACAAGACCATCCTCGTCAGCGTCATGCTCGCCAACAACGAGATCGGAACGGTGAACCCCATCGCCGAGTTGGGCGAGGTGACGCGCGAGAAGGGCGTCCTCTTCCACGTCGACGCGGTGCAGGGCCTCGGCAAGGTGCCCTTCGACGTCGAGGCGATGAAGGTCGACATGGCTTCTTTGAGCGGCCACAAGATCTACGGCCCCAAGGGCATCGGCGCGCTCTGGGTGCGCCGCAAGCCGCGCGTGCGCATCGCCCCCATCATCGACGGCGGCGGGCACGAGCGCGGCATGCGGTCGGGCACCCTCAACGTCCCCGGCATCGTGGGCTTCGGCAAGGCGGCGGAGCTGGCCAAGCAGCTCATGCCCGAGGAAGTCCAGCGGACCTTCGCGCTGCGCACGCGGCTGCAGAGCTACCTCTTCGAGCACCTCGATCACCTCGAGCTCAACGGTCACCCCACCGAGCGCCTGCCGGGCAACCTGAACGTCAGCTTCTCCTACGTCGAGGGCGAAGCCCTGATGATGGCCATCAAGAATGTGGCGGTCTCCTCCGGGTCGGCCTGCACCTCGGCCTCCCTCGAGCCTTCCTACGTCCTGCGGGCCTGCGGCGTTTCGGAAGATCTCGCGCATACCTCCATCCGCTTCGGCATCGGGCGCTTCAACACCGAGGCCGAGGTCGATTACGTGAAGGAGTACGTCGTCGGGCAGGTGGCCAAGCTCCGGGAGATGAGCCCGCTCTACGAGATGGCGAAGGAAGGCATCGACATGTCGAAGATCGAGTGGGCGGCGCATTGAGCGGCGGTTCCAAAGCGGTCTTTGAGCATCCAAGTTTCGAAGGGAGATGACATGGCGTACGGCGACAAGGTGTTGGAGCACTACGAGAACCCGCGCAACGTCGGGACGATGGACAAGAGCGACCCGAACGTCGGCACCGGCCTCGTCGGCGCGCCGGCCTGCGGCGACGTGATGCGCCTGCAAGTGCGCATCTCCGACGACGGCCGCATCGAGGACGCCAAGTTCAAGACCTTCGGCTGCGGGTCGGCCATCGCCTCGAGCTCGCTCGTCACCGAGTGGGTGAAGGGCAAGTCGGTGGACGAGGCGGTGAAGATCACCAACCGAGAGATCGCCAAGGAGCTGGCGCTGCCGCCGGTCAAGATCCACTGCTCGGTGCTGGCCGAGGACGCCATCAAGGCGGCCATCGCCGACTGGAAGAAGAAGAAGGCCCTCGCCGCGCAGCCGGTGGCGCAGCAGGGAGCGGAGGAGCGGGCTTTGCCCGCGACGGGCGGAGCGCGCAGCGCGGAGCATGCGATCGGGGAGAAGCGTGGCTGAGCTGTCCGTCAACGTCACCGCCCGCGCTGCCCAGCAGATCAAGGCGCAGCTGGGCAAGCGCGCGCAATCAACTCCAGAGAGCGGCATCCGCCTGGGCGTGAAGGGCGGCGGCTGCTCGGGCATGAGCTACGTGATCGAGTTCTGCGACCAGCCGCGCGGCAAGGACAAGCTCTTCGAGATCGACGGCGCCAAGGTCTACGTGGACCCGAAGAGCCTCATCTACCTGAACGGCACGACGTTTGATTTCGTCGACAGCTTCCAGCAGAAGGGCTTCAAGTTCGTCAATCCCCAGGTCCGCAGCGAGTGCGGCTGCGGCGAGTCCTTCTCGGTCTGACTCCTATGCTCGACAAGTTTGCGCTGCTCTCCGTCCCCCAGGGCTTCGACGAGCCGGCGGGTCTCGACGACAACTTCCGCGCGCTCTCGCGCAAGGTCCATCCCGACCGCTTTGCCCGCGGCACGCCGCTGGAGCGCCGCCGGGCGCTGGAGCAAACCACCGCGCTCAACGACGCCTACAAGACGCTGAAGGACCCGGTGCGCCGCGCCGAGCACCTGCTCGCCCTGCGCGGCGTCGAGGGCGAAGTGATGATGGCGCCCGACTTTCTCGAGGAGACGCTCGACGACCGCGAGAAGCTGCTCGAGGCCAAGGAGTCCGGCCAGCCGCTCGAGGCGCTGGCGCAGGGAGTGCGCGAGAAGCGCGACCGCACGCTGGCCGAGGTGCGCGCGCTGGTGAACTCGGGCGGCGAGCTCTCGCGCGCGGCGGAGTTGCTGGCGCGGATGAAGTACTACGCCCGCTACCTCGACGAGGTGGAAGGCCGCGCGGCGGAGATCTGATGGCGGCGCTCTTCCAGATCAGCGAGCCCGGCGAATCGCACGTCAAGGAAGCCTGCTCGACGGCGGCGGTGGGCATCGACCTCGGCACCACCAACTCGCTGGTGGCCATCGTGCTCGGCGACGAGAAGCCGCGCGCACTGCCGGTGGACGAAGGCTCGAATCTGTTGCCCTCGGTGGTCCACTACGGCGCGGGCGGCGGTCCCGGCTCGGTCATCGTCGGTCGCGCCGCGCGCAGGCAGGCGGCGGAGTTTCCGCAGGACACCATCGTCAGCGTCAAGCGCTTCATGGGCCGCTCGTCAGCGGATCCCGAGACGCTGCGGCTCAGCCCATACAAGTTTGCCGAAGGCGAATCCGGCGTGGTGCGCTTCGTCGTCGACGGCCGGCGCACGGTGAACCCGGTGGAGGTCTCCGCCGAGATCCTGCGCGCCCTGCGCAGCCGCGCCGAGGAGCGGCTGGGCATCAAGGTCCAGCAGGCGGTGATCACCGTGCCCGCCTACTTCGACGACGCCCAGCGCCAGGCGACAAAAGAGGCGGGGCGTCTCGCCGGGCTCGAGGTGCTGCGGCTGCTCAACGAGCCCACCGCGGCGGCGCTGGCCTACGGGCTCGACAAGCGGTCGGAAGGGATGTTCGCCGTCTACGATCTCGGCGGCGGCACCTTCGACATCTCCGTCCTGCAGCTCAAGGACGGCGTCTTCGAGGTGAAGTCGGTGGGCGGCGACTCGGCGTTGGGCGGCGACGACTTCGACCGCGCGCTGGCGGAGCGGCTGCTCGGCAAGGCGCAGCGCACCTCGCGCAGCGTGCGCGAAGCCATCGACGCCGCCAAGGCCGCCAAGGAACAGCTCACCACGGCGGAGTCGGTCAAGGCGCTCGGGCAGACGGTGACGCGCGCCGAGCTGGAGGCCGCCATCCGCCCGCTCATCGAGAAGACCGGCAACCCCTGCCGCCGCGCCCTGCGCGACGCCGGAGTGGCGGAGGGCAAGGGCCTGGACGGCGTCATCC
>JANXXR010000264.1 GCA_025350525.1 Deltaproteobacteria bacterium | reverse complement strand
GGCGCGCGTCTCGGTGCTGCCCACCCAGCTGCGGCTGGAAAGACCCGGCTACGTTACCGCCGAGCGCGCGCTGTCGCGTTACGGCCCGGTCAAGATCAAGCTCGAGGCCAACCTGTTCGCCGAGGGCAAGGTGCCGGCGGGCATGATCGCCATCCCCGGCGGCGAGATGCCCTGGCTGCCGCTGGTGGGCCTCGAGAACGTCAGCGCCGGCGACGTGCCGGAGGCGTTCGTCGGCACCTACGAGGTGACCAACGCCGAGTACCGGAAGTTCGTCGAGGAAGGCGGCTACCAGCGGCGGGAACTGTGGAAGGAGCCGTTCGCCGACGGCAAGCGCACGCTCTCCTTCAAGGAGGCGATGGCGCGCTTCCGCGATCGGACCGGCCGGCCCGGCCCGTCGACTTGGGCGTCCGGCGATCATCCCGAGGGCCAGGCGAACGCGCCCGTCACCGGCGTCAGCTGGTACGAGGCGGCCGCTTATGCCGCCTGGGCCGGCAAATCGCTGCCGACCATCTACCACTGGGCCCGCGCCGCCACGACCTGGGCCGCGTCCGAGGTGGTGCCTCACAGCAACTTCAACGGCGCCGGTGTGCTGCAGGTCGGATCGAGCGGCGGAGTCTCCGGGTACGGCGCCTACGACATGGCGGGCAACGCGAAGGAGTGGTGCTGGAATGCCGCCGGCGACCGCCGCTACATCCTCGGCGGCGCGTTCAGCGAGCCGATCTACATGTTCAACGACGCGGACGCGCAGCCGCCCTTCGAGCGCGAGGCGACCTTCGGGTTCCGACTCGCTCAAGTTCCCCATCCGCTGCGCCCGGAGCTGCTTGCGCCGCTGAAGCGTGAGCTGCGCGACTACTCGAAGGAGCGCCCGGTCGACGAGGCTACCTTCCGCATCTACGCCGGCCTCTACGGCTACGACAAGGCGGCGCTGGAGTCCCGCAGCGAGTCGGTCGCCGAGGCCGATCGCTGGACCGTCGAGCGGGTCAGCTTCAACGCCGCCTACCGCGGCGAGCGCATGTCCGCATTGGTCTTTCTGCCGAAGCGCGCCTCGCCGCCGTTGCAGGTGGTGATCCACTTCCCCGGCTCCGGCGCGCTTCATGCGCGGTCGAGCGCCGAGGTGCCCACCGCCACCTTCAATTTCATCATCAAGAGCGGGCGCGCGCTGGTCTATCCGATCTACAAGAGCACCTACGAGCGCGGCGACGGGCTCGCCTCCGACAACCAAGATCAGAGCCGCAATTACCGCGATCACGTCCTGATGTGGTCGCAGGACCTGTCGCGCGCGCTCGACTACGTCGAGACGCGCAAAGACCTCGACGCCCGCCGCGTCGCCCTTCACGGGGTCAGCTGGGGCGGCGCGCTCGGGCCAATCCTGGCCGCGGTCGAGCCGCGCATCCGCGCGGTGGTGCTGGTCAGCGGCGGACTCGAGTTCCAGTCGACGCTGCCCGAAGTCGATCCGCTCAACTTCGCGCCCTACGCGCGGCAGCCGACGCTGATGCTCAATGGCCGCTACGACTTCTTCTTCCCGGTGGAGACCTCGCAGCAGCCGCTCTTCCAGTTGCTCGGCGCGCCCGCGCAGGACAAGCGCCTGGTGGTCGCGCAGGGCGGACACTGGCCGCCGCAGGATCTGCTGGTCAAGGAGACCATCGACTGGCTCGATCGCTACCTCGGCCCCGTCAAGTGACCCCGGCAATTCAATCCGGCGGCAGGTTCATCTTCCGGGACCAGCGCCTTGAAGCGCGCCCCTGATTTTTCACCCGGCCTTCACGCGGCCGAGGAGACACCAGAGTTGGGGCGGATGGATTCGAACCATCATAGCGGGATTCAAAGTCCCGCGTCCTGCCTTTAGACGACGCCCCAGCGTCGGCCGTTCTAGCGCGGAAGAGGAAAGACCGACAACAGATCCGTCGAGGCGGCGGCGGCCTTGTGGTCGAGCGAGGCCAATTCGTCGCTCACCGCCACCGCGTCGGCGAGGAGCGCGCCGTCCTGCGAGCGGTACATGAGGAGGTAGAGCCGGAAGGCCTGCCCCTGCTTGCCCAGCCGCCCGCTGATGACGTAGTCGGCGCGCAGGATCTGCCCCAGCTGCACCTCGCAGTTGGCCGAGCACTCGAGAACTTTTTTCTCGTTGGCGGAGAGGATCTGGAAGATGGCCTCGCGGTCCATCACCAACAGGCCCAGCCCCGACTTCGAGACCCGCTTGCGCAGGTTGTCGGTGAGCAGCGAGAAGTTGACCTGGTTGCGGGCGCCTCCCTGCAGGTCGTTCTCGACCTCCAGCACCGCCACCGTCTGCCCCGGCTTCAGGTGGATGACGCGCGAGGCCTGCGCCCGCTCCAGCGAGAGCCGCTTGCCGCGCTCGGCGTCCAGCTTCTTCGCCGCCGTCTCGGCCTCCTTACGCAGCCGGTCCTCCTCGGCGCGCGCCTTCTGGGTGGCCTTCAGCTCGTCGAGCCTGACCACCGCGGACTTCTTCGCCTGCTCGCTGCGGGCCTTCGATTCGGCCCGCTCCTGCTCGAGGCGCGTCTGCGCCGCCTTCTTTTCCTCGGCGCTCTTCGCCTCGCGCAGCGACTTCCCCGCCTGCAGAAGCCGCCGCCGCTCTTCGTCGTCCAGCGCCTTGCGGGCGCGGTCCTCGGCGAGACGGCGATCCTTCTCCGCCTTCTCCAGCTGGCGCTGGACGCGCTCGGCGGCGACCTTGGCCTTGCTCTCAGCCTTCTCTTGCGCCGCCATCTGCGCGACCGGATCGCGCAGCGCCTCGAGCGTGGGTTTCAGCTGAGCGATGAGCTTCTTCACCGCGTCGGTGCCGCCCTTCTCCCCGGTGACTCGGGCGTGCGCCAACTGGCGGTTGCCGTCCGCCTGGAAGAGCCACGCCTCGCACTGGTGGGCGCAATACTTGATGTGCGCGTCGCATTGCTTGAGCAGCTCGATGACGAGGCCGCACTGCGCGAAGACGAAGAACCGCGCCTGCTCCTTGCCGGCGTAGTCGCGCGCGGCGGTCAGCGAATCCACCTCTGGCCCAAAGAGCACCGCGGCCGG
>JANXXR010000206.1 GCA_025350525.1 Deltaproteobacteria bacterium | reverse complement strand
GTAGCTGTCGGCGATCTCGAGCAGCTTGGGCTTCAGATCTGCCGGCACCTTGTCCCAGGTGTCCTTGCGCACCACCGTGGCGCCGGTGAGGAAGCCCCAGTGCAGGTCGAGCATGTGGTTGGCCCGCTCGAAGATATGGGTGGTGTACGCGTAGAGCGGGGCCTCGCTGATGATGTTGATCATGCCGGAGCTGAGCGAGGGGATGAGGTCGGTGGACGAGAGCACGACGGGGTGGAAGCCCGCCGCCTTCCACGCCGCCTCGGCGCCGGGGTCGCCGTTCCAGGTGAAGACCTTGCCCTTGCCGAAGTCCTCGGGCGTCTTGTACGGCTGCGCGGAGAAGAGGTAGACGAACCCGACCTCGCCCCACTGCAGGACCACGTAGCCCTTCTTGGCCAGCGCCTCCTCCAGCTTGGCGCGCACCTTCTCGTGGACGTAGTCGTACTCCTCGTACGAGTCGATCATGAAGGGCACGTCCTCGACCTGCGGCTCCGGCGTGATCTCGTGCAGGCCGATGGCGGTCATCGACGCCGCCTGCAGCTGGCCGATGGAGATCTTGCGGATCATCTCGCCTTCGTTGCCCTGGGTGCCGCCGGCGTAGATCTTCAGCTCGACTTTTCCGCCCGAGGCCTTGGAGAAGTCGGCCGACATCTGGGTGAGCAGCTGGTGCCAGGTCGAGCCCTGCGGCGCCAGCGTGCCGAGCTTGATCTTGACGGTCTGCGCGGAGGCAGAGGTGGCGGCGAGGAGGAGTGCGAGTGCGAGTCGGTTCATGGATGAAATTCCTTAGTCGGAGAAGACGTCGTCCTCGTGCTGCAGCAGATACGCGGCGCGCCGCTGCGCGAGCACGTTGGCCAGCCGGTTCTTGCGGGCCTTCGGCTGATCGACGTCGAAGCCGGCCGCTTCCTTCAAGAGCGCTTCGTATTCTTTCTTGTCCTGCGCGGGGCCGCTCACCGCTTGCGCGTAGGTCACCAGCGCCGAGATCTTCTCGCCCTGCGCCAGCTGCCGCGCCTTCTCGAAGTGCGCCTTGGGCGGCACCGGCCGACCTTCCGGCCGCGCCGCATCGAAGGTGATGGCGAACTCGTGGAGCGCGCCCTGCTCGAAGCCGTCGTCGAGCACCAGCGCGCGGTCGAGCAGCGCCGCCACCACCGGGACGTCGCCCACCAGCTCGAGGTCGCGCTTGTTGGCGGCGATGGCCGCGGCCCAGGGCGCGAGCGTCCAGTAGACGAGCTCGACGTCCTCCTTCTGGAAGCGCGCCGCCGCATGCGCGGGAGACTTGCGCAGCTCGTCCTCGGTGACGCCGCGCGCGAGCTTCATGCCCTCGAGCCCGTAGGCCCGCGCCCGCAGGTACAGCTTGCGCGCGCGCGCGAGCTCGGCAGCGGCCACCTCGGGCGGCGCGCCCAGCTCGGCGGGCTGCTGCACGAAGGCGAAGCCGTACTGGGTGAAGCCGCGGGCGAGGCCGAGGCGCAGGCCCACGTCGTCGGGCAGCTCGTCGGCCAGGGTCTCCATGGTCTTGAGCGCGAAGGGCACCGCGTCGCGGACCAGTTCGGGATCGTCGTCGCGGGCAAAGGCGCCTCCTTCGCCAGTTCCCGAGAGCGCGGACGCGACCTGCTTGAGCGCGTACCGCTTCGGCGAGCAGGCGACGAGGACGAGGGCGAGGAGCAGGAACTTGATCGGGCGCAAGATTGTGCCAAGTGATATTGACGGCGAGGCGGAAGTCAACCTTTGCCTGACGACGGAGTCGACTTGGTAGAGCCCCGCGCGGCCGCTCCGGCAGTCCCCGCCCCCATGCCCTCGGCTGCCAGCCACGTCGCGGGCGCTCCCGAGGCGCCTGGCGAGAAACCGGGCGGCACCGCGCTCGAGCGCTGGGCGCTGGTGCTCATCGTCCTCGTCATGGTCATCCTCCCCACGCTGGAGGCGGCGGTGCGGCGCCTCACCGGCTCGGGCGTACCGGGCGCGGCCGTCTACACCGAGCACCTGACGCTCTGGGTGGGCTTCATCGGCGCGCTCCTCGCCACCGCCACCGGCCACCACCTCGCGCTCTCCACGGTGGACCTGTTGCCCGAGCGCCTGCGCGCCCGGGCCCGCGCTTTCGGCAGCGCCGTCACCACGCTGGTCTGCGCCATCCTCGCCTTCGCCTCGCTCGACATGCTCCTCGCCGACAAGGGCCGCGTCGACACGCTCGCCGGCGGCGTCCCGGAGTGGTGGTTCGAGATCATCATGCCGGTCGGCTTCGCGGTCATGTCGGTGCGCGCCGCCCGCATGGCGCCCTTCCGCAAGGCGAAGATCTTCTGCGGCGCCATCATCGCGGTGGTGCTGCCCTTCGTCGTCTCGCGCGCCCTCTTCGGCCGCGGGGCCGGCCTGGTCATGCCCGACGGCCCCACCCTTTTGCGCGGCCACACCGGCCTGCTCGCCTGGCCGGGCTCGCTCCTGCTCTTCGCCTCTTTTCTCCTCGGCGCGCCGGTGTTCGTGGTCATGGCCGGCTTCGCACTGCTGCTCTTCTTCCTCGCCGGGACGCCGGTCGCCTCGGTGCCGGCGGAGACCTTTCGCCTGGTGGTCTCGCCGACGCTCCCCGCGATTCCTTTGCTCACCGTCGCCGGATACGTGCTGGCGGAAGGCGGCGCTTCCAAGCGGCTGGTGGGCGCGGCCCAGGCGGTCTTCGGCTGGATGCCGGGCGGGCTCGCCATCGTGGCCGCCTTCGTCTGCGCGCTCTTCACGACCTTCACCGGCGCGAGCGGAGTCACCATCCTGGCGCTCGGCGGCATCATCTTTCCGGCGCTGGTCAGCGAAGGCTATCCAGAAGGGTTCTCGCTCGGCCTGGTCACCGCCTCGGGCAGCCTGGGCCTGCTCTTTCCTCCCTCGCTGCCGGTCATCCTCTACGGCGTTGTCGCCGGCGTCGCCATCGATCACCTCTACATCGGCGGCGTGGTTCCGGGCCTGCTCATGATCGTGCTGGTCGCCGCCTACGGCGTCTACGTCGGCGTCAAGAGCAAGGCGCCACGTCCGCCCTTCGACGCCCGCGCCGCCGCCAAGGCGCTGTGGGGCGCGAAGTGGGATTTGGGACTGCCGCTGCTGATCATCGTCTCGGTCGCGAGCGGGTTCGCCACCATCGTCGAGTCGGCGGCGCTGGGCGCGGCCTACGCCATCATCGTCGAGCTGGCGGTGCACCGCGACGTGCATCCCATCCGCGATCTGCCCCGCGTCCTGGTCCACGCCTCGACGCTGGTGGGCAGCGTGGTGATCCTCCTCGGCGTGGCGCTGGGCATGACCAGCTACTTCGTCGATGCCGAGATCCCCACGCTGCTGCTCACCTGGGTGCAGGCCCATATCCACTCGCAGTGGGTCTTCCTGCTGGCGCTCAACGTGCTGCTGCTCGTCCTCGGCAGCGTGCTCGAGATCTACTCGGCCATCGTGGTGCTGGCCCCGCTCATCGCGCCCTTGGGCGTGGCTTTCGGCGTCGAGCCGGTTCACCTCGGCGTCGTCTTCCTCGCCAACCTCGAGCTGGGCTTTCTCTTCCCGCCGATGGGGCTCAACCTCTTCCTCAGCGCCTCGCGCTTCAACAAGCCCTTGCCCCTGCTCTACCGCAAGGCGTTCCCGTTCCTGGTGATCATGGCCATCGGCGTCCTGCTCATCACCTACGTGCCGGCCATCACCACCGGAGTGGTGGCGCTGATCAAGGGCGGGCCGTAGTCGTGCTGTGAGCCCAGGTGCCGCGCCGTGAGTGTGTCCGCATCTCCGGGTGCTCGGGTCTCTCTCCTGTCCAGGATGTCCTGGCATTCAAGGAGGAGCTACATGCCTTCCCGATCGTTGTTCATCGCGCTCGCCCTGTCCGTCGCTGCCTGCGGAAGCAGCGGTACGGCCATCTCCCGGAACAACGGGGGCACCGGCACTGGCAACCTCCTGGTCACGGCGAACATCGACGCGACCCCGTCGGCGACCGACCTGCAGGTCGACGTACGCGACTCCGTCGGAAACGCGGTCTCGGGCGCGACGGTGACCATCTCCAACCAGACCTGGGGCTCGGTGACGTTGACGGAAGCGGGCGCGCCGTCGGGCCAGTACGTGGGTTCCAGGGTCGGGTTTCCCTCGGGTGATTTCGCCCTCAGCGTCACCGCGCTGCTTGCCAGCGGCCTGAGCGCCAACGTGCAGAACGTGGTGGCCGGAGGCCCGGGCGTGCACGCCATCAATGGACCAGCGCAGAACGCGGTGGTTCCGAAGGACATGCCCTTGCAGCTGAGCTGGACCACCCCTTCGCAGGCGATGGGCGTCACCATCAGGACCAGGAACTACGGCCCGGCGACGACCAGCGACACCGGCACCTTCACCATCCCCGGCCCCGGCAACACCGCGAACAACAACCAGTCCCTGACCATCGCCCGCTACAACCAGGTCGACATGGCGGGCGCCTTGTCCGGATCAAGGCTGCAGGTCCGGGTCGAGTCCGTCGTGGCGCCGTACTTCGTCCAATAGCGGTAGGACCGGGCACCCGGCGGGGCCGCCCACCCAGGGCTAGTGACCGCCGGCGTTCTGCCCGGGATCCTGGTGCTGGGCGGCGCGCTGCCGGGCGCGGATGAGGGCGTCGTCAAGAGCCGAGTCGCCCTGGTCGCTCTTGTCGTCCTCGTAGGCGCAGACGCGCTCCATGCGGTTCGAGCCCGTCTCCTGCTCCATGTGGCAGCGCATCACGCCCTTGGGCTTCACCTGGCCCTCGCTGCTGTACTGGGCCTCGCCCTTGGCCCCAGGCTTCTGTTGCTGCTGCGGCTTCTGCGCGGCGCAGGCCACCGAGAGCGCCAGGAGCACCACCACGATGTTGCGGGACATCTGTCCTCCGGGTCACGAGAAGTGGGGGACTCTACCCACAGAGTCCCGGCCACCAGATTGCGAAATTGTTTCTACCCGCGCTTGTCCATCGGCAGGTAGTGGTTCTCGCGCGGGCCCGTGTAGATCTGCCGGGGCCGTCCGATCTTGGTACTCGGGTCCTCGATCATCTCTTTCCAGTGCGCGATCCAGCCCGGCAGGCGGCCGAGCGCAAACATCACCGTGAACATGGCGGTGGGGACGCCCAGCGCCTTGTAGATGATGCCCGAGTAGAAATCGACGTTCGGGTACAGCTTGCGCTCGATGAAGTACGGGTCGCTCAGCGCCGCCTCCTCCAGCTCCTTGGCGAGGTCGAGCATGGGATCGCGGATGCCCATCTGCAGCAGCACGTCGTCGCAGGCCTTCTTGATGATCTTCGCCCGCGGATCGAAGTTCTTGTAGACGCGGTGGCCAAAGCCCATCAGCCGGGTGCCGCTCTTCTTGTCCTTCACCTGGTTGATGAACTCCCTCGCCGAGAGCTTCTTCTTGCGGATGTCCTCGAGCATCTCGACGACTTCCTGGTTGGCGCCGCCGTGCAGGGGACCCCAGAGCGCGCAGATGCCCGCCGAGATGCTGGCGAAGAGGTTGGTCTGCGCCGAGCCGACGATGCGCACCGTGCTGGTCGAGCAGTTCTGCTCGTGGTCGGCGTGGAGGATGAGGAGCAGGTTGAGCGCCTTCACCGCCACCGCGTTGGGCCGGTACTCCTCGGCGGGGACCGCGAACATCATGTGGAGAAAGTTGGCGCAATAGTTGAGGTCGTTGCGCGGGTACACGAAGGGGTGGCCGATGCTCTTCTTGTAGGAGAAGGCCGCGATGGTGGCGAGCTTGGCGATGAGCCGGATGATGGTGATGTCGCGGAACTCGTCGGCCTTGGCGTTGAGCGCGTAGGGATAGAACGACGACAGCGAGGTGACCATCGAGGAGAGGATGGCCATCGGGTGCGCGGTCATCGGGTAGCCGTCGAAGAAGCGCTTCATGTCCTCGTGGATCATCGAGTGGCGCGTGAGGAGGTGCTCCCACTTCTGCGCTTCGTCGCTGGTGGGCAGGTGGCCGTAGATGAGCAGGAAGGCGGTCTCGATGAAGGTGCTGCTCTGGCCCAGCTCCTCGATGGGGATACCGCGGTAGCGCAGGATGCCTTTCTCGCCGTCGAGGAAGGTGATGGCGCTCTCCACCGAGGCAGTGTTCATGAAGGCCGGGTCGAGGGTGACGAGGCCGGTCTTGGCCCGCAGGTTGGAGATGTCGATGCCGCGCTCACCCTCGCTGCCGGTGGTGACCGCGAGCTCGAACTCCTGGTTGCCTGCGGTGATGCGAACGCTCTCTGCCACGGCCAGCTCCTTCTTGCGTGAGTTCCAGCGCGCGACGCTCTTCGCGCGGTGCGGCAAAAGAGTCAAGTACCGAGGCGGCCCAGCAGCGCGCAAAGTTCAGCCGGCGTCTCGCAGAGGTGGTCGGCCAGCGACAAGGCGGAGCGCTCCCCTGGTCCCCAGCCCACCGCGCAGGTGGGGACTCCCGCCGCTTTGCCGGTCTGGATGTCCACCGCGCTGTCGCCCACCAACAAGGCCTCCGCGGGAGCGATGCCGAGGCGGGCGCAGAGGAGCAAGAGGCCGTCGGGAGCAGGCTTGCGCGGGCCCTCGTCGCCGCCCAGCACCGCACCGAAGGCGTCGCCGACGCCGAGCGCGCGGACGATCTTGCGGGCGAAGTCCCCGGGCTTGTTGCTGAGCACTGCACGCAGCGCGGGGGGCGCGGACAAGAGCGCGGCGACGCCGTGGTAAAGGCGGGTCTTCACCAACATCCGCTCGCCATATTCCTCGCGCCAGCGCCGCGCCGCCTCCGGATAGCGCTCCTGCTGCAGCGGCCCGAGCGCGCGCCGGATGAGCAGCTCCGCGCCTTCGCCGACGAAGCTCCACACCACGCGGTGCTCGTGCTCGGGCAGCCCCATGCGCCGCAGCATGGCGTTGACGCTGTCGGCGATATCCGCGCGGGAATCGATCAACGTCCCGTCGAGGTCGTAGACGACGCCTCTCAGCCGTGCCATCGGCCCGGCCTGCGCGGACCGAAGGCCCGCTCGACATTGCGCGCCGCCGCCAGCACCCGCGCCTCGTCGCCGTGGCGGCCGATGATCTGCAGTCCCATCGGCAGGCCCTCGCGCACGCAGGGGACCACGCAGCAGGGATGGCCGGTGAGGTTTCCGACGAAGGACACCGCCGCCAGCTGCGCGATCTTGGCGGTGTCCAGTTCGCCCAGCGCCTGCGCGCCGGGATGGAGCAAGGGAGGAAAGCAGCCGAGGGCCGGGCCGACCAGCACGTCGTATTTCTCCAGCAGCGCATCCAGCTCGCGGCGCATGCCGAAGCGCACTTCGTCGGCGCGCTTGCGATCGCTCGCGGGCAACCCCGCGCCCAGGTGCAGGATCATCCGCGTGTCCGGCGCGATCTGGTGGGCGTGGTGGCGCAGGTGGGGCGCGCAGGTCTTCTGCGCGTCGGTGCCGACGATGACGAACTCCACCGCCGTCGCCCAGGCGCAGAGCGGCGTCGCGGCGGCGGGCAATTCGCCGAAGACCTCGCGCGCGGCGGTGCGAGCCACCTCCATGGCCAAGGGCTCACCGCCCTCGAAGAAGTCGCTGAGCAAGGCAACGCTGCGGACCACCGCCGCGCGATCGACCGCGCAGGCCGCGATCACCTCGAAGACCAGCGTCGCGTCCTCGACGGTCCACGCCAGCGGGCCCGCATGATCGAGGTCGAGGGTCAGCCCCAGAACGCCCTCCTGCGGCACCGCTCCATAGGTGGGCTTCAAGCCGACCAGGCCGTTGATGGCGGCGGGCACGCGGATGCTGCCGCCCGCGTCGCTGCCCAGCGCCACCGGCGCGATGCCGCTCGCCACCGCCACCGCGCTGCCCGACGACGACCCGCCCGGGATGCGCCGCGGATCCCACGGGTTCACCGGCGTGCCGTGCCAGGGGTTCACGCCGGTGGGCTGGATGCCGAACTCATGCATGTTGGTCTTGGCGAAGAGGACCGCGCCGGCCGCGCGCAGGCGTTGCACCAGCGGCGCGTCGTGCGGCATGGGCTCGGTGAGAAAGCGCGTGCCGTTGGTCGAAGGCAGGCCGGCGACGTCCATGCAGTCCTTCACCGCCACCGGGACGCCGTCGAGCGGAGAGAGCGGCTGGCCGCGCTGCAGGCGGGCCTTCGCCGCTTCCGCTTCTGCGCGCGCGGTGGGAATGCGCCAGAGGATCGCCTTGTCCTCCTTGCCGCGGTCGGCCGCCAAGAGCGCGCGGTCGAGCGCGCGCACCGGGTCGTCGCTGCCGTCGCGAAACGCCGCTGCCAGCGGGGCCACTCCGGTGGGCGCAGAGGTCATGGTCGGTGTGCGTACCACAGGACGGCGCGGCTTAACCCGCGCGCCTCCCGCGGGTCATCTCCACAGACCGATTCAGGAGGCCCATCATGAAGCTGACCCGCAAGATTCTTCCCTGCTGTACCATCGCCGCGCTGGTTGCCTGCGGCGGGTCCAGCGCGCAGTCCAACGACACCTTCCGCGCCAACGCGCCGACTTTCGACAAGCTGGCCGTCGCCCAGAACGACTCCGACAGCGCGCCGCCCATGGCCGAGGCGCCGGCGAACACCACCACCGCCGTGCTCGCGCCCGAGTGCCATCCGCACCTCTTCGAGCGGACCGGCGAGATCATCCACCGCGTCAACCGGCACTTCTTCAAGCTGGTCGCCCACGTCGAGGACGTGATCAGCGACAACCCCAAGCTCTCCAGCGGCACCAGCAAGACCTGGGACAAGGTCAAGGAAGGCGTCGACCGCAAGTTCACCATGACCGCGGTCGCCAACACCGACGGCTCCACCACCTACAACTTCGAGCTCGACGTCAAGAGCAGCACCGGCACCGCCGACTTCGTCAAGGTGATGAGCGGCTCGGTCACGCACACCGGCCCCGCCGATGCGGACGCCGCCGACGCCGGCCCCGCCGTCCTCGTCGAGGACAAGGGCAGCGTCACCTTCGACTACTCCGCCCTCTCGACGGTGGTCACGAGCGAGCACGCCCGCGGCCAGATCACCGACACCTTCGACAACCTCCACGACCCGGCCAAGGGCGTGAAGCGCAGCGCCACCCTGGCCCTCACCGCCTTCCTCCCGGAAGAGGGCGACGTGCACGGCCCGCGCACCGGCAGCTACTCCTGGGAGCGCGAGCCGGGCGTGGGCGGCAAGTTCCAGTTCGACACCTCGGTGGTCCTGCTCTGCCCGACCAACACCGCCAACGCCGCCGCCGACGTCACCACCGTCTCCCGCTGGTACCACTCGACCGACGGCGTCCACGGCCGCAGCGACTCGAAGGCGACCGGCGGGCAGATCGCCGCGGGCAACACCTGGATGGGCGTGACCTGCGCCAAGGGCCCGACCGCTTCGGCCCCCGCCGAGGGCTACTGGATGATGAAGCTCGAGGACGCTGGCGGCGCCACCATGGTCGGCAGCGCGGTGCAGGACGGCTCGGCCGGGTCGACCCCGTGCGACACCGCCTTCGGCGCGGTGCCCAGCCTGACCAGCAGCGCCAGCGACTACAACTTCTCGGCGGCGGTGAGCTTCCCCGGCGAGTGGTAGTCAAGCTGTAGCAGCAGTGCCCAGCGAGGGGCGTCCGGCTCGAGAAGCCGGGCGCCCTTCGTCTGTTCAGGGGAGGCGCGGCAGGTCGGGGATGCGGGCGTCGCGGCGCACTTTCCAGAGGAGCAGGTTGCGCAGCGGCGCGAAGGCGACCAGCGCGGCGGCGAGGCGCAGGGGCAGGCCGCGCAGGGCGGGAGATGGCGCGGGCAGGTGCATGCGATCCATCCTAGCAGCATGCAGCTGTGCGAAGTGCCGGCGGGAAAGTTCTGGATGGGCAGCGATCCGCCCGAAGGCGCGGACAACGAGCACCCGCGGCGGCAGGTGGAGACGGCGGCGTACGCCATCGGCGAGACGCCCGTGACCAACGCGCAGTTCGCAGATTTTGTCCGGGAGGGCTACGGCGCGCGCGCCCTCTGGTCCGCGGAGGGCTGGGCCTTTCGCGAGGCCTTCGCCATCGATCGGCCGCGGTTCTGGAACGACGAGGCCTGGCGCGCGTACCTGGATCCGGAGCAGCCCGTGGTGGGCGTCAGCTGGTACGAGGCGGACGCCTTCGCGCGGTCGCGCGGGCTGCGGCTGCCCAGCGAGATCGAGTGGGAGCGCGCCGCCCGCGGCGACGACGGCCGGCGCTTTCCCTGGGGAGACGACTGGGCCAAGGACTTCGCCGCCCACCGCGGAGGCAAGCGCCACACGCTGCCGGTGCGCGCGCTGCCGCAGAACCGCAGCCCGTGGGGCCTCTACGACTGCGCCGGAAACGTCTGGGAGTGGTGCGCCGACGCCTTCGCGCCGGGCCTGCGCAGCGCGCGCGGGGGCGGCTGGAACGCGCATCCTCCCCAGCTTCGCTGCGCCAGCCGCAACGCCTGGCCGCCCGGCGCGCGCTTCTCCAACCTCGGCTTCCGCGTCGCCCGCTGACCCCGGCGCCCGCCGGTTGACAACGCTGCTGGATCGGGCAGCGTACGCGCCATGTTTGCCTTCGTCACCTCGGAGAGATTCGCAATCCTCGATGCGAAGGATCGGGACCGGCTGGAGGCGCTCTCCAAGCTCGACGAGTTCAAGGCCGGCGAGGAGATCCTGGTCAGCGGCCACACCGGCGACTGGCTCTACCTCATCGCCTCGGGCGGCGTGGACATCCGCGTCCGCCGCGGCGAGGGCGACTTGACCCTGGGCCAGCTCGGGCCCGGCGACATCTTCGGCGAGCTGGAAGCGTTTGCCGATCTGCCCGCGGACAGCGTCCGGCACGTCGCCCGCGTCGACACCATCGTCCGCGCCGTCAACAAGCATCCCCTCAAGCAGGAGCTGAAGACGCACCGCTCGCTGGCCAGCGGACTGCTCGCCGTCTTCTGCCGCTCCATCTCCGAGAAGGTGCGCTCCGCCAACGACGTCGCCATCCGGTTGGGGCCGCTGCCGCCGGGAGCCTCGCGCCCTCCGCCCGCCTATGGCGCTGCCGGCCGCCCGCCGCACCTCAACGAAGAGGAGGCGGCCTGGCTTTCGGTGCTCGGGCAGAAGATCGAGGCCGGCGAAGGCCAGGTGGTCGTGTCCGAGGGAGACACCTCGCGCTCGTTCTACGTGATCGAAGGCGGCGACGTGGAGGTGCGCAAGCGCGCCCCCGGCCTCCCCGACCGGACGCTGGCCCACCTCGGCGCCCGCGACATGTTCGGTTTCATGGCCTTCGTCGACGGGAAGCCGCGCTCGGCGTCGGTGGTGGCGGTGAAGCCGTGCGCCCTCTCGCGGGTGGAGCCCGACGTCCTCGAGAAGGCCACCCACCTCAACTTCACGGTGAGCTTCAAGTTCCTCGGCACGCTCTGCGGCGTGCTGGGCCGCACCTACCGCGACACGGCCAACGCCATCCTCGCCCACGCCTGAGCGGCCAGCCGGCAGCCCGGTAGCGCTGCCTGCCTGCCTCTGAAAGATCGTGACCCGGCGCCGCCTTCCAGTTAGATGACCCCCGTGCCCGAAGCCACCGTCCTGCTGGTCGACGACCGCCCGGCCAATCTGCTGGCGCTCGAGGCCGTCCTCGAGCCGCTCCAGGTGCGCGTCGTCAAGGCCAGCTCCGGGCGCGAGGCGCTCCGCTTCCTCCTCGAGCAGCCCTGCGCCCTCATCCTCCTCGACGTGCAGATGCCGGACCTCGACGGCTTCGAGACCGCGGCGCTGATCCGCCAGCGCGAGCGCACCCGGAACACGCCCATCATCTTCGTGACCGCGGTGCACCGCGAGGAGCAGCACATCGTCCGGGGCTACGCCGGCGGCGCGGTGGACTACGTGCTCAAGCCCTTCGACGCGGAGGTGATGCGCAACAAGGTGCAGGCCTTCGTCAGCCTCAACCTCGAGAACGAGGCGAAGATCCGCGCCCACGCCCACACCGCCGAGGTGATGGCCGCCGACCGGAAGGTGGCGCGGGCCGATGCCGACGACGCTGCCGACATCCTCGAGCATGGCGACCCGCTCTGCGTAGTGGACGAGGCGTGGACCATCGTGCGGGTCAACCGCGCGCAGGAGAAGGTCACCGGCCTCTCGCGCGCGCTACAATTAGGCCGGAATTTGTGGCAGGTCTTCCCCTCTGCGGCCGAGCCGACCTCGAAGTACTGGGTCGAATACAACCGCGCCATGCGCGAGGGGGAGGAGGTGCACTTCGAGGAGTTCTACGCTCCCTTCCGCCTCTGGACCGAGGTCTCGGCGTATCCGCGCAAGGCGGGCGGCCTCTCCATCTTCTTCCGCAACAGCAACGCCCGCAAAGACGCCGAGGAGCGCGAGCGATCCGCGCGCGGCGATGCGGAGCGCGAGCGCGCCTCGCTGCACCAGATCTTCGCCGCTGCGCCGGTGCCCATCTCCATCCTGCGCGGGCCCACGCTCGTCTTCGAGCTGGCCAACCCCAGCTTCCGGGCCCTCTTCGGCCGCGAGCTTCTGGGAAAGACCGTGCGCGAGGCGATACCGGAGCTGGAGCAGCAGGGCTTCTTCGAGATGATGGAGCAGGTCTTCCGGAGTGGCGAGACCCACTCCGCCACCGAGGCGCCGGCGCGGATCGACTCGGGCGGGGGCCTGCGCGAGGCCTTCTTCGACTTCACCTGCCAGGCCCTCCGCAACGCCGAAGGCAAGGTCGACGGGC
>JANXXR010000520.1 GCA_025350525.1 Deltaproteobacteria bacterium | reverse complement strand
AAGGCGCGGCCCCGCGGGCGAGAGGCGCAGCTCGGCATGCACCGGGCCTTCGACCAGGCCCAGCGCCGCGCAGCCCGCGGACACCGCCTCCATCACCGCGCGCTGCAGGGCGGCCGGATGGCGCGACGGCGTGACATAGAGCGTCTCCTCGAAGTACGGCCCGTCGAGCGGGTCGGGCTTGTCGAAGAGCGCCAGCAGATGGAGCCGCCCGCCATCCAGCAGGCCTTCGAGCGAGACCTCGGCGCCCGGAACGAACTCCTCGATCTGCAGTCGCAAGAGGTCCGGATCGCGCCGCTGCGCGACGTCGGGCGACCGGAGAATCGCCTCCACCCGCCGCACCGCCGCGCCCAGCTCCGCCGGCGTATCCGCGCGGATGACCCCGCGGCTCCCCGAGAGCACCAGCGGCTTGACCACGCAGGGATAGGTGCTCCAGCGATCGTTCAGGTCGGAGGAGGAGACGTCGCGGGAGAACACCTCGAAGTGCGGCACCGGCAGCCCCGCCGCCCGCAGCCGCTCGCGGGAGAGGGCCTTGCTCCGCGCCGCCGCCACCGCTTCGGGCGGATTGTGCGGCAGGCCCAGCCGCGCCGAGGCCAGCGCCGCCACCAGCGCGGTGAGGTCGTCCACCCCGACCACGGCAGCGGGGGCGAGCGGCGCCACCGACTGCGCCAGGTCTTCCGCGGCGGCGGCGGCGTCGCGGAACTTCATCGCCAGCGGCGCCTCCTGCCAGCCTTCGGCGAGCTGGTGGCAGACGTCGCTCACCACCACCACCTCGACGCCCAGCCGCGTCGCCGCCGCGAGGAAGTCATCGTTGCGGTAGCCGGCCTTGGGCAGGAGCAGCACGGCGCGGGGCATGCGCGGAAGATAACCCGATCGATCGACCCACGCCTGCGCGGGCATCCGTCAAGGATCGGAGGGCGCCAGCGATCGGAGATCGCGGCGGGGCCCGGCCGCGGCGCGCGTCCAGCCGTGCAACAAGGAGCCGCACTCAATGGCCGAAGCAATCCTGGAGCTGGTCGAAGAGGGACGCGCCACCGCCCACGCCCAGCGTGAGCGCCCGCCGGAGAAGCCGTTGACACTGGTGTGGAGCGGCGGCGCGCTGCCCCTGCACGGCGAGGCGGTGGGCATCGGCGCGCATCCGGCCAACCAGGTCTCCTTTGACGACCGCTTCGTCTCCGGCTTCCACTGCCGCATCCACCTGAACGGGGGCCACTGGCGCCTGAAAGATCTGGGCTCCACCAACGGGACCTTCGTCGACGGCATGCGCGTTCACGAAGCAGAGCTCGCGGCCGGCGCCCGGGTGAAGGTCGGCGCGCAGGAGCTGCGGCTGGAGCACGAAGCGCAGAAGCCGCTCCCGTCTTTGCCCGGCCTGGTGGCGCGCGATCCGGCGCTGCGGCCGGTGATCGAGCTGCTCCGCCGCGCCGCGCCCTCGCAGCTGCCGGTGATGATCCTCGGCGAGAGCGGCAGCGGAAAGGAGGTCGCGGCCAGGGCGGTGCACGACTTGTCGGGGCGCGCGGCAGGGCCGTTCGTGCCGATCAACTGCGGCGCCATCTCCCGGGAGCTGGCGGAGTCGGAGCTGTTCGGCCACGAGAAGGGCTCGTTCACCGGCGCCATCACCAGCGCGCCCGGAGCCTTCTGCGCCGCCGACGGCGGGACGCTCTTCCTCGACGAGATCGGCGACCTGCCGCTCGCGCTGCAAGTGAAGCTCCTGCGCGCGCTGGAGGCCGGCGAGGTGAAGCCGGTGGGCGCGCCCCGGCCGCGGCGCATCGACGTGCGCGTGGTCTGCGCCACCCACCAGGACCTGCGCGCGCGGGTGAAGGACGGCGCCTTCCGCGAGGATCTCTTCTACCGGCTGCGCGGCGTCACCGTGGAGCTGCCGCCGCTGCGGGCGCGGCCCCAGGACATCCTGCCCCTGGCCGAGCACTTCCTGCCGGCGCGCAGCTCGCTGGCCGCCGACGCCCGCGCGGCGCTGCTCGCCCACTCCTGGCCGGGCAACGTCCGCGAGCTCCGGCACGTGGTCCAGCTGGCGGCGCTTCTCTCGGAGTCGCCGATCATCCGCGAGCGCGCCCTCTGCTTCGACGGTCAGCCCGCGGCGTCCTTCTCGCCGCTGGTGGCCGAGCGCGCCGAGCTGACCGGCAGCATCGAGCTGCGCGGCCGCACTCTGGACGAGCTGGAGGAGCTGGCGATTCGAGCCGCGCTCTCGCGCAACCGCGGCAACCGCCACGCCGCCGCCGAGGAGCTGGGCATCGCCCGCTCGACCCTGCTCCGCAAGCTGGACCTGCTGGGGCTGCGCGAATGATCAGTCGCTGCCGAGATAGGTGTAGCCGCGCATCGCCTGCTCGTAGAAGTCGGTGAGCTGGACGCTCTCCTTCGGCTTCACCTGCCCCTCGCGGACTTTGGCGTCGAGGGCGTTCTTGATGCGGCGCTCGAGGTCGCTGGGCTCGTACTGCACCCGCTGCAGCACGCGCTCCATGGTGTCGCCGGGGATGACTTCCTCGATGTAGTAATCCTCGGGGTCGTCGTCGTCGACGAAGACGTGGACCTCGTGCACGCGGCCGAAGAGGTTGTGCATGTCGCCCATGATGTCCTGGTACGCGCCGGTCAGGAACATGCCCAGGTAATACGGCTCGCCGGGCCGCAGCGGGTGGAGCGCGATGGTCTCGTCCACCGTCTCGCCCTCGATGAAGGTATCGATCTTGCCGTCGGAGTCGCAGGTGATGTCGACGATGGTGGAGTCGCGCGTGGGCATCTCGTTGTGGCGGTGCAGCGGCGCGATGGGGAAGAGCTGGTTGATGGCCCAGTGGTCGGGCGCGCTCTGGAAGAGCGAGAAGTTGGCCATGTACTGATCGGCGAGCTTGTCGTCGAGGCCGCGGGTCGGGCCGGCCACACGCTTGCGTTTCTTGTTCAGGTCGACGCAGCGCCGGCAGAGCCGCCAGAAGAGCCCCTCGACGGCGGCGCGCTCCTCGAGCCCGAGGATGCCCAGCTTGAACATGGTGAGCGCCTGCTCCTTCTTGGCCACCGCGTCGTTGTAGGCCTCGCCCGAATTCTTGGGCGAGAGGTTGGCGACGATCTCCCGCATCTCGCGGACGATGGGCGCCTCGGCGGCCGCGGCCTCCGGCACCGGCGAGTTGGTGGCCTCGAGCACTCCCGACGGCGGCGCCGGCTCCTCGTGCACCGCGCCGTTCTCGCCGAACTCGATGTGGCCGAAGACGTTCATCAAGAGGCACGAGTGGTGCGCCGTCAGCGCCCGCCCCGACTCGGAGACCAGGTGCGGCTCGGGCACGCCTTCGTTGGTGCAGATCTGCTGCACGGTGTAGACGACGTCGGCGGCGTACTCGTCCATGGTGTAGTTGAGCGACGAGACGTAGGCGGTGCTGCGCGCCCCGACGTAGTCGACGCCCAGCCCGCCGCCGACGTCGAAGTATTCGAGCCCGAGGCCCATCTTGCGCAGCTTGGCGTAGAAGCGGGCGCCCTCGTTGACGACGTCCTTCACCGTGCGGATGTCGGTCAGCTGCGAGCCGACGTGAAAGTGGAAGAGCTTGGCCGCGTCGAGCTTGCCCGCCGCCTTCAGCATCTCCACCGCGCGGATCAGCTCGGGCGTGGTGAGGCCGAACTTGGCGAAGTCGCCCGACGACGACTCCCACTTTCCGGTGCCCTTCGTCGAGAGCTTTCTGCGCAGGCCGATGAGCGGCTGCACGTTCATCTCCTCGGCGAGGCGAAGCAGGTGCGGCAGCTCCGACAGCTTCTCGATGACGACGATGATCTTGCGGCCGAGCTTGCGGCCCAACAGCGCGAGGCGCAGGTACTCCTCGTCCTTGTAGCCGTTGCAGATGGTCAGCGCCTCCGGGTCGGTGTTGAGCGCGAGCACGATGAGCAGCTCGCCCTTGCTGCCCGCCTCGAGGCCGAAGTGGTAGGGCGCGCCGGCGTCGAGGATCTCCTCGACCACCTCGCGCATCTGGTTCACCTTGGTCGGGTAGACGCCGAAGTACTGCCCCTTGAACCCGTGGGTGGCGATGGCGGCGCGGAACGCTTCGTTGAGCTGCTTGACGCGCGCACGGAGGATGTCCTGGAAGCGCACGATGCAAGGGAAGCCCAGCTTGCGCTCGCGGATGTCGTCGACCACGTCCATCAGATCGATCATCGGGCCGGGCTGGCCCAGCGGGTGGGCG
>JANXXR010000132.1 GCA_025350525.1 Deltaproteobacteria bacterium | reverse complement strand
TCGCCCAGGCTCGCGCTCGGGGTCTGGTACAGAAAACCCATGACGTTGGACGTGATCAGGTTGTTCTCGGCCTTCCCGCCCGCGGTCGTATTGATGTAATGGATGCCGAAGTTATTTCCGGTGACGGCGTTCAAGACGATGGTTTGATCGTTGCCGCCATCGATCCAGATGCCGGAATCCTGGGTGTTGCCGGTCACCGTGTTGTTGCGGATAATCACGCCATTTGCGGGCGCGTAGATGCCGGTGCTACCGCAGTTGATGGTGAAGCCAGCGACCGTCGAGCCTGCGCGCAGCACGACCGCGACGCTTCCACTCGCGAAGGTGTTTGCTCCGCAGCCGAGGATCCGCGTCGTGTTGCCTCCGCGGCTGGCCTCGTCGCCGATCATGGTGACGCCGGCCGGAACCACCAGCGGGAACGTCTCGCTGGAGGCGAGGTAATCGCCGGGCGCGACGAACACGGTATCGCCGCTGGCCACTCCCGCCCCCGCAACGCCTTGGTGATGTGTTGGAACGGCGAGTTCTTCGTGCCGGGATTTGAGTCGAGCCCTGCGGCCAGGTCGACATAGAACTGTCGTGCGGAGTTGCTGCAGCAGAGCGTGCCGGCGGTGTTATCCCTCGCACCGCTGCAACCGCCGAAGTTCGTGTTGGGCGCGATGCTGTTGAAGCCGCATCCGGTCCAGGTGCAGGTGTTGCCGAGCTTGTCGGTCCCTGTCGGCGCACAGACGTGCATGGGCTGTCCAGCGTTGCAGGTCAGGGTGAAATTGGGGTCGTTCAGCGAGGTCGCGAAGCACTTAGTGGCGCCGCAACCGCCCGTCCCGCAGACGCCCGATCCGTTGCTATAGTTGAGAGCCTCGTCGACCCAATAGTTGTTCACGGGCGGGTTGCCGCCCTGGTTTGCGACCCATTCGTTCGCGCCGCAGACGTGCGTCCCCGCGGCGCAGGCGCTCGCGCGATTGGCATAGGTGGCGGTGGCGGCGCAGCCCGCCATGCTCGTGGAATACGTCTGCGCGCTGACCACCCCCGCCGCGCAGAGGGTGGAGGCGAATCCAGCCGTGACCGTCGCCGGCGCGATCACGCTGGCCAGAATGCAGCTGTTGGTGCTGCTCGCGCAGCCCGTCCAGCCGCTGAAGATCGCGCCGGCGCCCGGGCTCGCGGTGAAGGTCACCTTGTCGCCGTAGTTGACGGCCGCCGGGCAGGCGCCGCTTGCGCCACCGTTGACAGCGCAGGTGACGCTGCCGGCCGCGTTGCCGCCGTTGGTGTTGACCGTCAACGACTCGGTCTGCAGCTTGAAGGCCGCGGTGACCGTCAAGTTGGAGGTGACGGCGCCGGTGCTGCACGTCGTGCCGGTGCCGGTGCAGTTGGCCGACCAGCTGTTGAAGTTGCTGCCGGTCGCGGGCGCTTCGGTGAGCCCGAGGCTGGCGCCGTAGTTGACGGTGGTGCTGCAGGTGCCGCTGGCAACGCCCGAGGAGACGGAGCAGTTGAGCCCGCCGCCGGTGATGACGCCCGAGCCGGCGCCGGGGCTGCTGCCCGTGCCTGCGACTGCCACGCTGAAGGTCTTGGTAAAGGTCGCGGTGGTGGCCGCGGGAGCCGAGGTGATGCTGGAGATGGTGCAGGTGGAGCCGGTGCCGGTGCAGCCGCCCGACCAGCTGAGGAAAGCGCTGCCGGAGTTCGCCACCGCCGACAGGGTGATGCCGGAGCCGTAGATGACGGGGGTGCTGCAGGTCCCGCTGGTGACGCCGTTGGTGATGGTGCAGCTGAGGCCGCCGCCGGTGATGGTGCCCGAGCCCGCCGAAGCGGTGCTGGAGCTGTTGATGACCACCGGGAACTGCTTCAGGGTAAAGGTCGCGACGCTGGTCGCTGGAGGGGTGGTGATGTTGGTGAGCGTGCAGGTGTTGCCCGACGGCGTGCAGCCGCCGGACCACAAAATCGAAGCGGTGTTGGGCGCAAGGCTCGCGGTCAGGGTCACGTTGGTGCCCGGGATAACGTCGGCGCTGCAGATGCCGCTGGTGACGCCGCCGGTGATGGTGCAGTTGATTCCGCCCACGTCGGAAACGACGGTGCCGGATCCGTTTCCTCCTTCGACGACATTGACCGCGAAGACCTTGGTGAAGGTGGCCGTCACGCTGGCGGCCGAGATGATCGGACCGGTGATGGTGCAGGTGCTGCCGCTCGTGGTGGTGCAGCCCGTCCAGGTGACGTCCGAGCCGAGGTCGGACGACGCGGTCAACGTCACGGTGGCCGTATTGCTCGGATCGTAGGTGAGGTAGTCGATGCACGAGCCGTTCGCGGTGGCGCAGGTGAAGCCCGTGGCCGAATCGGAGACGCTGCCCGAACCGGTGCCGGCGATGGTGACCGTGAGGGGCTCGGAGTCGAGCATGAACGCCGCGTCCACGGTGCGCGCCTGCGTGGCCGTCACTGTGCAGGCGCCGGTGCCGGTGCAGTCGCCGGTCCAGCCGCCGAAGTGCGAGCCGGGGGCGGGCGTGGGCGTAAACGTGACCACGGTGCCGTATTCGAAGGCGCGCGTGCAGGGGGCGGTGGCGGTGGTGCAGGGGGGCGCGGCGGGATTGACTGCGAGTGAGCCGCTGCCGTTTCCGGAGATGGTGACGCTGATGTTCTGCGGATTGGACTGCCCCGTTCCGGTGATGGCCACCACCGCGCTGCCGCCCGGCGTGGCGCTGACGGTCAAGGTCGCGGCGATGGGTCCGACGATCACCGGCTGGAAGACGACCGAGACCGCGCAGCTTCCGTCGGGGGCCACCTTGACGCCGGTGCAGCCGTCGACGCCGATGGCGAACTGCGCCGCGCCGACTCCGCCCAGCGCGACCGTGGCCGCGCCCGAGGCGACGAAGCCGACGTTGTGGAAAGTGAAGTTGATGCTGGGGCTGGTCTGTCCGGCAACGACGCTGGTGAAGTCGTGCTGTGCTTCGGTGGGCACCAGGTCGGGCTTGCCGCCCGGAAGCTGGAGCGCCGCCTCGGCGATGGCGCCGCTGTTCACCTGGACGGTGCCGGTGGCCCGATCCACCTCGGCGCCGCTGGCGTTCTTGCAGATGGCGACGATCGCCAGCTGCCCCGAGCCGGTCTTGATCTCGAGGGTGACGTCGGTGGGGAACTGGATGGGCGCGGCGCCGTTGGTCAGGTGCACCTTGGTCGTTCTGCCGGCGAGGTCGAGGTCAAGCTCGATGTCCGTGATGGGCGCGGGCTCCTTTCCAGGGGCCTCGAGGATCTTCACGTGCACGTACGTCATCGGCTTCTTGCAGGACGCGAGTCCCGCAGCCGCCGCGAGCAGGATGACCGGCAGCGAACGAAGGTTGGCAGATTTCACAACTTCACCTCTCGCGGCGCCTGCCGCGCGGAAACGCACCGAACGCGTTCAAAAGGCTACGGAAACACCGGAGTGGTTCTAAAATGGGAGGTCGGCGCGGAGTTTCCGCCCAGTGTCGCCGCCGCCACGCCTCCGCCGACGGCCACGGCGCCCACCGCCGCCCAGAGCCACCACTTCTTGTAGAGCGGATCGTCCTCCTCGACTGCCGGCGTCGGAGCCGGGGTCGACCGGGTGACGTCAGGAGGCACCGAAGGTTTTGGCGAGGCCGTGGCCACCGCGGGCTTCGCGGCCGCCACCGCCTGCGGCGCGGTCTTGACCGGCGGCGCTTCCACCAGCTTGGGCGCCGGCTCGGTGCCCTTGGCAGGAAGGTCGAGGCTCTTTGCGGCGGGCTTCAAGGCAGGCGCGGCGGCCAGGGGCAGCGAGGCCTCGGCGGGCTCCTTCACGCCCGTCGGCGCCGCGTCCTTGGTGTGCCTCTCCTTGGCGAGCAGGTCGTCCATCTCCTTGATGGCCTGCTCGATCATCGCCCGGTTCTTGGCTTCGGGGCTCTCGCGCAGGTAGCTCTTGTAGAACTGCCGCGCCTTCTCGTAGAGGCCGCCCTGGCGGTACGCCTGCGCGACGTTGAAGAGGATGGCCGGAATGGGGCGCAGCCGGTAGACGGTGATGTACTCGTCGGCCGCTTCCTTGAACTCGCCCAGGTCGTAATG
>JANXXR010000123.1 GCA_025350525.1 Deltaproteobacteria bacterium | reverse complement strand
CGGTTCATTGCCTTTGCTCCTCAAGTTTGGAGCCCACAACCAGAATTGAACTGGTGACCTCTTCCTTACCAAGGAAGTGCTCTGCCAACTGAGCTATGTGGGCGCTGCTCTGGATTTCGTGCCTCTCAAGATCCTTCTCGTGGAGCGGGAAACGGGATTCGAACCCGTGACATTCAGCTTGGAAGGCTGACGCTCTACCAGCTGAGCTATTCCCGCAGCTCCTGTCGTTTCCCCGAAGATGGTGGAGGGAGAAGGATTCGAACCTTCGAAGGCGTGAGCCGGCAGATTTACAGTCTGCTCCCTTTGGCCGCTCGGGCATCCCTCCTCTTTGGAACCTTTCCTAGAATGCCGAACGTGACTCCCTCTCAGCCTTGGTGTCGATCACACTCGGGGGGCGACTCGCGTGACCCTCGTTGGAACCTTGCCAGATCGCCAACCGTGACTCCCTCTCAGCCTTGGTGTCGATCACACTCGGGGGGCGACTCGCGTGACCCTCCTTGGAACCTTGCCAGCCCGCCAACCGCGTCTCCCTCTCAGCCTTGGTGTCGATCACACTCGGGGGGCGACTCGCGTCTCCCCCCGAGACCCCCCACGCGTTTTGTGCGGCGCGTTCGGGGATCTCTGTTCCCTGTTTCGAAATCGTTTTCCGCCGACCCTCACGCCCGCTCAGCCTTCACTGCGACACCGCTTCTTGCCCGCCGCGACACCGCTCCTGCGCCTGCCACCGCTCGTCAGCCGGATGGAGCTGGCGACAGGATTCGAACCTGCGACCCGCTGCTTACAAAGCAGCCGCTCTACCGGCTGAGCTACGCCAGCCTAAATGCCTGAAACTACAGCGTTGTTGGTCTTTGGAGACACCTCCCCAACGCAGGGAGGCAGCGTTTTAGGGGATCTTGCGCACGTTGTCAAGCGGACGGCCGGTCGGGCCGGGCGATCGTTCAACCCCGCTGCCGCGCCACCTCATATAAGGAGATGGCGCCGGCCGCGGCCACGTTGAGCGAGCCGACTTTCCCTTCCATCCCGATGCGCGCCACGTGGTCGCAGGTCTTGCGCACCAGCGGCCGGACGCCCGAGCCCTCGCTGCCCATGACGAGCGCGATGGGCGAGGTGAGATCGATGTCGCCCAGATCCTTCTCGCCGTCGGAGGCTAGAGCGATCGTCCAGACGCCCGCTTCCTTGAGCTGCTCGAGAGCACGCGAGAGGTTGGTGACCCGCGCCACCGGGCAGTGCTCGAGCGCGCCCGCCGCCGCCTTCGATGACGCCGGAGTGATGCCCACCGCGCGATCCTTGGGCAGCACCACGCCGTGCGCGCCCAGCGCGTGGGCGCTGCGCACCAGCGCGCCCAGGTTCTGCGGATCGGTGACGCCGTCGAGGAGCAGGAGGAAGGCGGGACGCCCGGACTTCTCCGCCGCGTCGAGCAGGTCGGGGAGGTCGGCATAGCGGAACTCGGCCAGCTCGGCGCCGACGCCCTGGTGGACGCCGCCCGAGGCGCGCCGCTGGATCTCGTTGTGGGGAACTTCCTCGATGCGGACGCCCGCGCTCTGCGCTTCCTGCGCCACCCGCTCAGCGCCCTGCGAGCGGCGCCCGTCGCGGCCGCGCTCGACCAGCACGCGGACCACGTCGCCGGGATGGGCCCGCAGCGCCTCGACGACCGGGTTCACGCCGTAGACGAACCGGCTCACTCGGCGTCGACCCGGACCGCGATCTCGCGCTTCTGCCGCTCGCACAGCTTCTCGGTGCAGATGAAGAAGCTCAAGGCGCCCTTCAGCTCCCCCGAGGAGGTGGCCGTGAAGGGCACCGCGAACTCGACGCCCTTGGCCTGGGTCTCCTTGGCCTCGGGGCGCCCCAGCTTCGCCTTGGTCAGCGTCACCGAGGGGCCGGCGGTCATGGTCAGCGAGATGGGCGCGTCGGGCGAGACGTGCGCGTCGGCCCGCGGCACCACCGCGATCACCGCCTGCGCCGCGGCGCCCTTCTTCACCTTGACCACGGCGGGCGCATCGATGCGGTAGCTGTTGGAGACGTCCACAGGAGCGGCCAGGAGCGCGAGGGCGAGCATCAGCATGGAGTCATCCTAACGCCGCGCCAGCTCTTCCGCGCGCCCGATGATGGGGAGCGCCAGATCCTTGCCGGTGGCCGCCTCGAGGCCCTTGAGGCCCGGGCTGGAGTTGACGTCAAAGACCATCGGGCCGGTGTTCGCCTCCAGGAGATCGACGGCAGCCACCTCGAGGCCCACCACCCGCGCGGCCTGGACCGCCAGCGCGTCGAGCGCCGCGGGGACCCGCACCGACTTGAGCGAGGCTCCCCCCGCGAGCGTGTGCAGGAGCCGCCCCGGCCGCGCGCGCCGCTCCACCCAGGCGACCACCTGCTCGCCGACCACCAGCGCCCGCAGGTCGCGCTCGCGCTTGCGCCGCACATAGCGCTGCACGAGGAGGTTGTGGCCCATCGAGAGCACCGCCTCGAGCGCCGCCTCCATCGACTGCACCGTCTCGCAGACCATCACGCCGGGCTTCTCGCTGGGGGTGATCAGCTTGATCAGCACCGGCACGCCGCCCACCAATTCGACCAGGGCCTTCAGGTCGCTGGCGTTCGAGGCCATCACCGTCGGCGGCACCGGCACGCCCCGCGCCGAGAGCAGCTGCAGCGCGCGCATCTTGTTGCGGCTGGCGGAGATGCCGCTCGCGTCGTTCAAGGTCGGGATGCCCATCATGGTGAAGTGGTTGACCACCGCGAGGCCGTAGACCTGCACCGAGGGCGCGATGCGGGGGATGACCACGTCGGTGCGCTTGAGCTTTTTGCGCTGGTAGGAGACGCCCGGCTCGGCGTCGAGAACCAGCTCGACCCGCAGCGGATCGAGGATGCGGACCTTGGCCCCGCGCAGCCGGGCCGCCTCCGCCAGCCGGCGGGTGGTGTAGATGCCCGCCTTGCGCGAGAGGATGGTCAGGTGCATTGGAGGGTGCCGTACCCTTGGTACGCGTTGTACAAAAAAGGCACGGAACAGTCGCGCGCGCTGCCCGGGCGGTCAAGCCTGCGTTATCTTCTCCGCGTGCTCACGGTCATCTCCTGGTACGCGGCGCGCCGCTCGCGCCGGCAGCTGCATGAATGGGTGCAGCGATCCCTGACCGACAAGCCCACGCTGCTCGCCATCGTCTCCGACCAGTACACGCAGGAAGCGCACCTGCGCCCGTTCGCGCCGGTAGCCGAGCGGTTCGGCGATCGCCTGCACGTCATCCTCGCGGCGGAGTGGGAGCAGGAGGATCGCGAGCGCGACGGCGAGGCGGCGCTGCGGCAGTTGGGCCTCGCGCCCACCGCGCGGCACCGGGCGCTGCACGACGAGGGTAAGGCCCGCACAGGCGTGGTGCTGCGGCAGAAGCAGCCGGTGGCGCTCATCGAGCTCTTCTTCGAGGAGCGCGGCTTCACCACTCTGGACGGGCGGCCCGACCCCCGCGGCGCCGAGATCGCCGCCCGCGAAGCCCACGTCATCGGCCAGCTGGAAAGTCTCCTCGTGCGCCTGCCGCCGCCCGCTCCTCCTCCGCCGCGCACGCTGCAGGCCGGCGAGCACGATTTTTCGGCGCAGGGCCTCTGCCGCTTCTGCGGGCAGGGCAAGTCCACGCTCTTCCTCTGTCCCGGCACGAAGCGCGACGACGGGCCCCGCCGCGATCGCTTCGAGCTGATCGAGCTCGACTGATGCCCGCCCTCCTCGCCGCCATTCTCCTTGCTGCGCTCCCGGTCCGGCCCATCGCGGAGGCGCCGAAGCTCATCCACGACCTCGGGCACGGCAAGCCGCTGCTGCTGCACTTCTTCGCCAGCTGGTGCGGGGCCTGCCGCGAGGAGTTTCCGCGGCTGCGCTCGCTCCTGCTCAAGCTGCCGGCCCGGGGAGTGGAGGTCGCGCTCGTCACCATCGACCGCCCGGAGGATTCCGCCAAGGCGGAGGAGATGCTCAAGGCCTTCCACCTCGGCAAGCTGCCCGCCCTGCTGCTCGACGCGCCGGACCCCGACCCGGTGGTGCGCGCGGTGGGCGAGCCGAAGTGGGAGGGCACGCTGCCCGCGACCTTCCTTTACGACGCCCGGGGAAAGCTCTTGCGCAGCTTCATCGGCAACGCGGAGCCCGCGGCGATCGAGGCGGAGCTCCGCAAGCTCTCGCCCTGATCGTCACCGTCGCCAGGCAGCGGCCTGCGCGGCGCTGGGGTTGACGATCACCTCGCCGGTGTCGGCGTCGAGCGCCACCCGGTCGCCCTGCGAGGCCGACTCGAAGATCTGCCGCAGGCCGCAGACCACCGGCAGGCCCAGCGCGGTGAGGAGCGGAACGCCGGTGGAGTCCTCGGGCGGAGTGGCCGAGACGGCGCCGGTCGCGCCCGCCGCCCAGCCCCGCAGCGCCACCAGCCCGGGCAGGTGCACCGAGACCAGCAGCTCGCCGCGCCGCACCCGCTGCGGCTCGGTGCCGGAGAGGCGGTGCGCCACGGCGCCGAGAAAGGCCTCGATGTCCACCGCCCGCCGCGAGGCCGGACCATGGCTGCCGAGCGACCGCGCCACCTCCGCCGCGATCCGCTCCAGCGCCAGCGCCGGCGGAACTCCGGCAGCGAGATGCTCCTGCGCCCGCTCCTCGACGCGCACGTCCTGCAAGGTGCTGCAGGTCTCCTCCAACTCGCGGCACGGCTCGGTCAGCACGGCGCGGGCGCGGTCGGCCAGCTGCAGGACCTCCTCGCGCACCGCCTTGAAAGCCGCGGCCAGCCGCTCGGGCGGCATCTGCCGCGCGTCGCGCCGGGGCAGCGCGCGGGAGAGCAGTGTGGCGAGGCCCAGCGCCCGCCCGCGCTTGTTGCCCGCGCCCTGCAGCAGGAGGTGCGCGCCCTCGGGTCGCTCGGCCTCGATCACCGCCGTCAGCGCCCGGGTGGCGCCCGCCGCCAGCACCATGTCCTCCTCGGTGAACGGTCCGTTCTCGCGCTGCAGCACCAGCGCGCCGCGCGGCCGCCCGCCCGAGAGCAGCGGCACGGCCAGGAAGGCGGGAAAGCGCTCCTCGGCCAGCTGCGGAAAATATTCGAACTGCGCCGAGGCGCGGGCGTCGTCCACCGTCACCGGGCGCATGGTCTCGACGCAGGTGCCGGTGATGCCCTGCCCGACTTTCAGCCGCACCTCGCCCAGCACCTCGCGCTGGTAGCCCCAGGTGCCGCGCAGCACCAGCTCGTCGCCGGGCTCGAGCACGTAGGCGGAGGCGATGGGCGAGGCGGTCATGGCCGCCAGCTGCTCGCAGAGGAAGCAGAGCCCCGTCGAGAGCGAGCTGCCCGGCGTCGGCCCCGCCGCGAAGCGCAGCGCCGCCTGGACCCGCGCCGAGCGGGAGGGGATCTGCACCGGAACGCGCGGCGTCGTCATCGGCCAAGGATAGTACCGGAATGCCAGAACGCAGGCGCTGCGATAGAGTCGCTGGAGAGCCTGAGGCCCGACGCCTGAGGCCTGGGGCCTGTCTGGATCGCGACGCCGAGCAGCTGGAAAAGCTGGGTTACGCGCAACAGCTCCTGCGCGATCTGGGCGGCTTCCAGAGCTTCGCGCTCAGCTTCTCCATCATCTCCGTCCTCACCGGCGCCATCACCCTCTATGGATACGGCCTCAAGTCGGGCGGGCCGCTGCTGATGCTGGTGGGCTGGCCGCTGGTGACCCTCCTGACGCTGACCGTCGCCATGAGCCTCGCCGAACTGGCCTCCGCAGCGCCGACGGCGGGCGCGCTCTACCACTGGTCTTCGCACTTGGGCGGGCGCGGGGCGGGCTTCGCCACCGCCTGGCTCAACACCATCGGCCAGTTCGCCATCACCGCCGGCATCGACTACGGGCTCGCCGAGTTCCTCGCCGCCATGCTGGGCTGGACCGGCCGGCCGCGGACGCTCCTGCTCTGCGCCGCGCTGCTCGCCCTGCACGGGGCGCTCAATCACCTCGGGGTGCGGCTGGTGGCCCGGCTTAACGATCTCTCGGCGTGGGTGCACATCGGCGGCGTCGCCGTCCTGGTGGGCGCGCTCGGGGCGCTGGCGCCGCACCAGCCCGCGCAATTTCTCCTGGTGTCGCACGCCGCCGACGGACACGGGCTGCACTATTCGTTCGCCATCGGCCTGCTCCTCGCCTGCTGGACCTTCACCGGCTACGACGCCAGCGCCCACGTCAGCGAGGAGACGCGCGATCCGAGCCGCAACGCGCCCTGGGGAATGGTCCTCTCGGTGGCGGTGAGCGGCGTCGCCGGGTATGCGCTGCTCCTCGCGGTGACCATGTCGATCGGCGATCTGGGAGCTGCCGTCGCCGCCGACAATCCCTTCATCTTCGTCCTCACCTCGGCGCTGGGGGCGCGGCTGGGCAACGCGCTCGTCTGCGTGGCCATGGCGGCGATGTGGTTCTGCGGGCTCGCCAGCGTCACCTCCAACTCGCGGATGCTCTTCGCCTTCGCGCGCGACGGCGGGCTGCCGTTCTCGCGGCGGCTGGCCAGCGTCTCGCCGCGCTTCCGCAGTCCCCACGTCGCCGTCTGGACCAGCGCCGCGGCGGCGCTCGCGGTCGCGCTCTGGGCCGACGCCTACTCGGCGATGGTGGCGCTCAGCACCATCGCGCTCTACGCCTCGTACGGCCTGCCCATTTTTTTCAGACTCCGGGCGCGCCAAAGGCTCGCGCCCGGTCCGTGGAGCCTGGGCGCCTTCTCGCCGCTGGTGAACCTGATCGCGCTCGGCTGGATCGCCGTCGCCTCCGCGCTCTTCGTGCTGCCGCCCAACCAGCTGGCGGGCTGGACCTTCGCGGGCTGCCTCGCGGCGCTGCTGCTCTACTGGCGCCTGCAGATGCGCGCCCGCTTCAAGGGCCCGCCGTTTTCCAGCCAGTCGTCTACGGGCGCCTGAGCATCACCAGCGCGACGCAGAGGAGCAAGAGGAGCGCGAGCAGGCCCGCGACGGCGAAGGCGGTGGACGGCGCTTCGGTGCGCCGCGGCTTGCGCGGAGCCCGCCGCGACAGCTCCGCCGCAAGGCCATACTTCTCGATGCGGGCCAGGGCCTGTGCCGCATACGTCGCCAGCTCGAAGTCGCCGACGAAGCGCGGCAGCTCGGAAGCCATCAGCCGCGGCAGCCGCTGGCAGCTCTCGGCGAAGACCTCGACCGCCGCGTCCACCTCCGGCCCGGTGGCGTCGGAGAGCAGCCAGTAGCGGCCCGCCTGCGCCGGCTCGTTGAGCTGCACCGAGAGCCGCGCCAGCTTGGCGAGCAGCTCGGGCTTGTATGGCTCGGCGGCGACGAAGGCCGCCAGCCTGCGCCGCGTGGCGGCCGGATCGACGCGCGCCGACTCAGGGTTGGTGCTCGACACGCCTGCCAGCTTAGCAGGAGCGCAAGAGCGCGCCCCGCGGTTTGCGGACATCGGTTAGAATGCGGTTGAAAGCCTCTCCGCAGGAGTCCCAATGTCGGAAGCCGGCGTTCCCCGATCTCCCCAGGACCTCGAGCACGCAGTGGTGCGCTTCGCCGGCGACTCCGGCGACGGCATGCAGCTGACCGGCACCGAGTTCACCCGCGAAGCCGCCATGCACGGCAACGACCTCGCCACCTTCCCGGATTATCCCGCCGAGATCCGCGCGCCCGCCGGCACGCTGGCCGGCGTCTCGGGCTACCAGATCCAGTTCGCCTCCCACGAGGTCTTCTCGCCCGGCGACCAGCCCGACACGCTGGTGGCCATGAACCCGGCCGCGCTGAAAGTGCACCTCTGCGATCTGAAGCGGGGCGGCCTGCTCATCGTCAACGAGGCCTCCTTCAAGCAGGGCGACCTCGACCGGGCCGGCTGGAAGGCCAATCCCCTCACCGACGGATCGCTGGAAGGCTACCGGGTCATCAAGGTGGACTTCGAGCGGCTGGTCAACAAGGCCGTCGAGGGCACCGGCGTCTCCACCAAGGACGCCGCCCGCTGCAAGAACTTCTACGCGCTGGGGCTGGTCTTCTGGATCTACTCGCGCGACACCGAGCGCGAAGAGGTGGCCATCCGCAGCCGCTTCGCCAAGAGCCCGGAGTTGGCCGAGGCCAATTTGCGCGCCTTCAAGTCGGGATACTTCTACGGCGAGACCACCGAGGCGCCCGACGCCCATTACACGATTGCCCCGGCGCGATTGAAGTCGGGCAAGTATCGCAACATCACCGGCAACAGCGCGCTGGCGCTGGGCCTGGTGGCGGCGGCGCAGCAGGCGGGGCTGCGCATCTTCTTCGGCTCCTATCCGATCACCCCGGCGAGCGACATCCTCCACGAGCTCTCCAAGTTCCGGCGCTTCAACGTGACCACCTTCCAGGCCGAGGACGAGATCGCCGCCATCTGCTCGGCCATCGGCGGGTCGTTTGCCGGCGCCTTGGGAATGACCGCCTCGAGCGGGCCCGGCATTGCCCTCAAGACCGAGGCCCTGGGCTTGGCATTGATGACCGAATTGCCGCTGGTGATCGTCAACGTCCAGCGCGGCGGGCCTTCCACCGGCTTGCCCACCAAGACCGAGCAATCGGATCTCTTCCAGGCGGTCTATGGGCGCAATGGCGAATCGCCCATTCCGGTGATTGCCTCGCGCTCTCCCGCCGATTGCTTCGACGCCGCCTTCGAGGCCTGCAAGATCGCCATCGAGATCCGCTCGCCGGTGATCCTGCTCTCCGACGGATCGATCGCCAACGGCAGCGAGCCGTGGCTCTTGCCGGAGATCTCCTCGCTGCCCAAGATCGACGCCCGCATGACCACCGACCCGGCCGGCTTCATGCCCTACAAGCGCGACGAGAAGCTGGCGCGGCCCTGGGCCGTCCCGGGCACGCCGGGGCTGGAGCACCGCATCGGCGGCCTCGAGAAGGACGCGCTCACCGGCAACGTCAGCTACGACGCCGAGAACCACGAGAAGATGGTGCGCACCCGGGCGGAGAAGGTCCGTCGCGTGGCCGACCGCTACCCGAAGACCGAGCCCTACTACGATCCGGAAGGCGACGTGCTGGTGATTGGCTGGGGCGGAACCTATGGGTCGATTACCCAGGCGGTCATTGAAGCGCGGAGCACGGGGCTGCGGGTGGGCCACGTGCATCTGCGCCACATCTTCCCCCTGCCCAACGACTTGACCGACGTGGTGGCGCGCTACCGGGCGGTGTTGATACCGGAATTGAATACCGGGCAATTGCGGCTGCATTTGCGCGGGCAATTGGGCATTGAAGGAATGGGATTGAACAAGGTGCAGGGAAAGCCGTTCCACGTCGCCGAGGTGCGCTCGGCCATCGAATCGCTGGCGCGGCGGACAGCGCCGCCGGCGGTCCAGGAGATCCACTCATGACCGGCCCGCTGGTGAAGCTCACCAAGAAGGATTTCACCTCCGACCAGGAAGTGCGCTGGTGCCCCGGCTGCGCCGACTTCGCCATCCTGGCCGGCGTGCAGAAGCTGATGCCCGAGCTGAACATTCCGCGGGAGAAGATCGTCTTCGTCAGCGGCATTGGCTGCTCGTCGCGCTTTCCCTATTATATGAATACCTATGGATTCCATACCATCCACGGGCGGGCGCCGGCCATTGCCACCGGCTTGAAGATGGCCAATCCCGACCTCAACGTCTGGATGGTCACCGGCGACGGCGACGCGCTCTCCATCGGCGGCAATCACCTGATCCATGCCCTGCGGCGCAACGTCGATATGAAAATCCTTTTGTTCGACAACCGCATCTATGGATTGACCAAAGGGCAAGCCTCGCCCACTTCGGAGCTGGGCAAGAAGACCAAGAGCTCGCCGCTCGGCACCATCGACCGGCCCTTCAACCCGCTGACCTTGGCGCTGGGCGCGGGCGCGACCTTCGTGGCCCGGACCACCGCCAACGACATGCCGCACATGATGGGCGTGCTCAAGCGCGCGGCCTCGCACAAGGGCGCCGCCTTCGTCGAGATCTGGCAGAACTGCGTCGTCTTCAACGACGGCGCCTTCGACGAGTGGAGCGAGAAGGACGTCCGCGACGAGCGCCTGCTCAAGCTCGAGCACGGCAAGCCCCTGGCCTACGGCAAGGGCAAGGACAAGGGGCTGCGCATCGGCGGCGGCTTCACCCTCGAGCAGGGCACGCTGGACGGCGCGGTGGTGCACGACGAGAGCCGCGACAACGTCTCCCTGGCGATGGCGCTGGCCGCGCTCGAGCCGCCCTTCCCGCAAGTGATGGGCGTGCTCCGGGCCGTCGAGCAGCCCACCGTCGATCAGCTCGCCCGCGCGCAGGAGCGCGAGGCCGGCAAGGCCAAGGGCCCGGCCACGCTCGAGGCGCTGCTCCAGTCGGGCGACGTCTGGGACGTGGACAGCGGCGGCGAAGCCTAGCCCGACAGAGGGCGGTCGCGCGGTCGGAGTTGACAACTCGCGCGCGCCGCTGTTAGCACCATCCCATGCTGTCTTCGTTGGTTTGCGCCTGTTGTTGTCGCTCCGGCCTCTCCGGCCGGGCGCGCGCGCGAGCCTAGGGCGACACTCCACACCTCGCTCGAACGCTCCTGACGCCCCGGCCGCCCGGTCTCGCGGATTCATCTCCGCATCCCCGTTCGGCGCCTCGGCGCACAGGAGTCTCGGATGTCGCCAGCCACGCTCTTCCCCGCCTTCCTCGATCTTTCGGGCCGCGCCG
>JANXXR010000082.1 GCA_025350525.1 Deltaproteobacteria bacterium | reverse complement strand
ATCGGCGGCCAGGCCAAGTGGACCTGCCACAACCTCAAGGCGGGCAAGGACCTGATCATCATCAAGCGGTTCGACGCCATCCTCGGCGAGCAGATCTGCGACATCAACGTCGACGGCAAGAAAGTCGGCCAGTGGAAGGTCACCGAGGCCGACCGCAAGCACCGCTGGCGGAACCACTACTTCCTGGTGCCGGGAACCTTCATCACCAACGACAACATCGAGATGTCGGCGAAGGCCGTCTCGGCCGAGCGGGACATCAACATGTTCCAGCTCTGGTTCTACCAGCCGGCCTAAGGAGCGACGCCGTGTTCATCACAGTGTTTCGAGAGGTGATTGGCTTGTTCAAGGGGCGCGAGAAGACGCAGGGCAAGGTCTGCCCCAACGGCCACGTCATGCACCCGAGCTGGGATTCGTGTCCCTACTGCCTCGAGATGCAGCAGGCGATGGCCGGCGGCGGCGGCGGCGGAATGCCGATGCCGATGGGCGCCCCCGGCGCCGGCACCGCCATGATGAACCTCAACCAGATGGGCAGCGGCGGCCAGGAGAAGGGCCGCGGCTCCGTCGACAAGTCGCGCGAGGTGTGCGGCTGGCTGGTGGCGCTCAACGGCCAGCACAAGGGCGAGGACTTCCGCCTGCGGGTGGGCAAGAACGTCATCGGCACCGCCGCCGATTGCGACGTGGTGCTCTCCGACAAGAAGCTGTCGCGCAAGCACGCCACCATCCGCTTCGAAGGTGGCGAGTTCCAGATCGCCGACCTCGACAGCTCGAACGGCTGCTTCGTCAACGACGAGAAGGTCCAGAAGCACGATCTCATCGACAACGACATCATCAAGCTCGGCGACATCGAGTTCGAATTCAAGTGCCGCGCCATGCGCCAGCACCGCGAGTAAGCACCGACTCCTTGCCGCGCGATGTTGGGTCGCGTGAACCCCGGAAGGCAATGCCCGTGATGAAGCACCTCGTGAAGATCCTCGCCGCGGCGCTGCTCCTGCCTTCGGTCGCGCTGGCGGCAGGCGCGCAGCTCAACATCCAGCAGGTGGAGGTGTCGCAGAAGAAGTGGCCGCACGCCCGCGGCTACGTCAACGTCATCGGCGCCGCGGGTTCGCCCATCCAGGGCCTCTCGCAGGATCTCTTCCGGGTCTACGAGGCGGGCAACCAGGAGAGCTCGCGGATCGAGAAGGTCGAATCGCTCGAGGCCGCGCAGACGGGCGCCTCCATCGTCATCGTGGTGCAGGCGTCCGGCGCCATGATGAACATCCAGGAGGATCTCAAGAAGGCGGTGGCCGCCTTCGTCAACGGGCTCGGCGAGAAGGACCAGGTCGCCGTGGTCGACTACGCCGAGGCGGCCGAGACGGTGGCCCCCTTCGCCGAGGACAAGGGCGAGGTGGCGGGCAAGGCCGGCAAGATCACCTTCACCGGCAGATCATTTTTGCTCTACGACGGACTTGGCCAGGCCATCTCGCTCTACGCCTCCGCCGCAGCGCCGGGGAAGGGCGGCCAGGCGGCCACGCTGCTGCCGGCGGCCAAGGCCATCATCGTCATCTCCGACGGCCGCGACAACGGCAGCGCCACCGACGTCGAGAAGGTCATCTCCGACGCGATGAAGCGCAAGATCCCCATCCACGCCGTCGGCCACTCCGAGATGGATCAGGACTCGCTCGCGAACCTCGAGATGATCTCCAAGCGCACCGGCGGAACCTACAAGGCCGCCAACGCGCCCGACGACATCAACAAGGCCCTCACCGTCATCAAGGACTACATCAACAAGATGTACGTCATCCAGTGGAAGACCCAACTGGATCACGACGGCAAGGAACACAAGATCGAGATCGTGATGGAGCCCGAGAGCAGCGCCCCGCTCAAGTCCAGCGTGATGGTGAAGACGCCCAGCTACATCGACTGGATCAAGATCGGCATCATCACCGCCAGCATCCTGCTGCTGATGATCATCGGCGTGGTCATCTACGTGGTGACGCGGCCCAAGCCGCCGCCGGTGCGCTTCTGCGCCGTCTGCAAGCGCGCCCAGATGCCCGAGTGGGACGTGTGCCTCTTCTGCCTCAAGTCGGCCAAGGCGCGGGTCATCGTCCAGAAGGGCGCCACCAAGGGCAAGACGTATCCCCTGGTCGGCAAGATCGTCAGCATGGGCTCCGGCCCGGAGAACAGCGTCCGGGTGATGGACGGCGCCGTCTCCGGCAAGCACGCCGGCATCGCCGTCGACGGCGACAAGTTCGAGATCGTGGACCTGGGCTCGAAGAACGGCGTGCTGGTCAACGGGAAGAAGACCGCCCGCCGCTTCCTGCGCAACGGCGACATCATCACGCTGGGCATGACCGAGTTCAAGTTCGAGTCGAGCGTGGCGGCGTCGGACGACGAGGCCGAAGACTAGGCCTTCTTCTTCCTCTTCGCAGCCGCCCGCGGCTTGCGCGCCGGCGCGAGCTCGCCTCCGTGGGAGTGGACGGGCGGCCACGGCGGCGGAGGCGGCTGCGGCGGGAGGCGCGCGATCAGATCGGCCGCCTCGGCCACCGCCGTCGCGGCGGCGATGCGGATGCGCTCGACGGCTTCCCCATCGTGGAGCACCGCCAGAAGCGCGCCGCCGGGAATGTCCACGCCGTAGATCTCCCCGCCGTCGCCATGCACCACCTGCTCGCCGGGCCCCAGCGGCTCCACGCCCAGGACCGCGCCGCGGCCGGTGGCATCGCCGACGCAGAGGAGGACCGCTCCGCTGGCGGCGTCGCAGACCACCGCCGCCCGCGCCCCGGCGCCCGTGACCAGCGCGTCGCAGATCCGCCAGAGCTGCTCGTGGTGCTCGTCGCCGAGAACTCCGATCACCGCTCCTCCAGCGCATCGATCAGCGTCCGACGTTGCAGCCAGGCCTCGCGCACCGGCTGCTCCAGCGGCGGCGGATCGAGCATCGAGGCGCGCGAGACCCACTCGGTCTTTGGCACCAGCTCGCCGATGGGCGGCGTGTCGAGCGCCGCCATGGGCTGGCCCACCTCGATGAAGTAGAACTCCTGCTCCTCGGGCGGCATCTCGTCCTTCTTCACGTCGCGGCGGATGAGCATCTGCTCCTTGACCGCCTCCAGCGCGAAGGCCAACTCCGGCGCCAGCAGGTAGTCGTAGGGGTCCTTCGCGCCCGGCCGCCGCGACTGGTACGCGTCCCACCACATCAGGAACCACTCGTACTGCAGCGGGCCGAGGAAGGGGATGCGCTCGGTCGCCATCCAGGGCAGGTCCACCTTCTCGCGGCGGAAGGCCGGCAGCACCCAGCGCAGGGCGGTGTCGCGCGTCTCGAGCGGCACGATGCCCTCGTTGGCGGGATGTCCGGTGCGGGGATCGAGGCGGAAGTTGCGGATGCGCAGGCGGTGCAGCGGCGCGCGCGCGAGCGGGGCGCGCGGGCGGACGCGGCGGTCGGGCAGGGGAGCCGGGGCGTCGGTGGCGATGCGCAGCGGATCGACCTCGACCGGCATCAAGAGATCGGCGTCGAGGCGCAGCTTGCGCGGCTGGGCGACGCCCAGGTCGCGCACCCGGCTCTCCAGCGGCGGCAAAAGGTCGAGCAGCGCCGGCAGGCGCAAGCGCGGATCGAGCAGCCGCAGCCCGTGCGGACGGACGGCGTCGATGTGCCGGAAGGGCTTTGGCAGCGCCGAAAGCCGGAGCAGCCGCGCCGGCCGCTGGCCGCGGATCGCCTGCGCGCCGAGCGGCAGGGTCCAGAACTCGCCCTCGGGCGCGTCGTCGAGCGCGAGGGGAATCCGCAGCGCCAGCCGCAGCGGCTGCTCGGGCGCCGCCAGCAGTCCCACCGGCAGCGCCTGCGCCCGGAGCTTGCGCGCGGCGCGGCGGGAGAAGAAACCCCGCACCATCGAGGCCAGAGCGCGAAAGGGCCGGAGCGGGTCGATCATCCGGATTCGCCGTCAGACCCAGGTGGCGTCCTGACCTCAGGGCGGGGCGGCGGCCCCCCTCGATTTTCCGCGGCCGGCGCCCCACCGAGCGCTTCCGCGACCGGCAGCAGCCCTTCGAAGAGGGCGCCAAAGTACACGGTGCCGTCGGGCGCGAGGTAGATCGCCGCCCGCTCGGGCAGCCTCGGCGGCGGAGGCAGAGGTGGCTTCCGATCGTCTTCCAATCGGCCGTATTCTAGCAGGTTCGCAGCCTGTTTGAACTCCGGCGGGAAGAGGGCTTTTCAAGGAAGTGTTCCAACCCTGCGCGAGCATTTGCGAAAGCGGGTACCCTCTTGACCGGTACCGCCCGTGTGCTCGAAACTACGGCGAACCCCCGTCTACTCTCGTCTTGCCCGACCGGCCGAGCGCAGGGAGCATCTTTTGGCAGACGACAAGAGCCTCGTCCCGGATTTCCAGCTCCTCGTCGATGGCACCGCCGCCGACCCGGAGCTCAGGGGCTCCGTCATCGGCGTCCGCGTCACCGACGACATGGACAAGTCGAGCCGGTTCTGGGTCCACCTCAGCGACGTCGATCGCAAGTGGACCAAGCAGGCCAAGTTCAAGCCGGGCACCGCCATCGAGATCAAGCTCGGCTACCAGGGCCAGCTGAAGAGCGTCTGCAAGGGCGAGGTCTCGAACCTCGAGATCGTGCTCACCGCCGACGGCCCCAGCCGGCTCGTGATCGCCGGCGTGGACAAGGGCCACAGCTTCGACAAGGGCACCGTCACCAAGACCTACCAGAACGTGAAGGACAGCGATCTCGCCAGCCAGATCGCGCAGCGCCATGGCCTCTCGGCCAGCGTGGACGACAGCAAGGTGGTCCACGACTACGTCATCCAGAACAACCTCTCCGACTACGACTTCCTCATGCAGCGGGCCGCCATCGCCGGCTTCCGCGTCTACGTCGAAGACAAGAAGCTCCTCTTCAAGAAGCCCAAGTTGGGGCAGAGCCCGGCCGCCAAGCTCACCTGGCGGGAGAACATCGGCCGCTTCATCCAGGAGGTGAACACCTTCGATCAGGTCTCGAAGATCACCACCACCGGCTGGGACCCCGCCAAGATGAAGGAGATGACCGGCCCCGCCAAGAAGGGCGACGAGTTCGGCACCCAGGGCGGCACCGTCACCGGCGAGAAGCTGGTGAAGGAAATGTTCGGCGACATCGAGGCGGTGATCCCGGTCGCCTCCGGCCAGAAGAACCTGCTCGAGGCGGTGGCCAAGTCCGAGTACAACAAGCGCGCCGGCGTCTTCGTCCACGCGGAGGCCCGCGTCAACGGCGACGCCGCCATCCGCGCCGGCTCCGTCGTCGAGGTGGAGAAGGCCGGCAAGCGCGTGGACGGGCAGTACTACGTCGTCTCCACCGACCACGTCTTCTTCGTCGACACCGGCTACGCCACCGAGTTCCGCGCCAAGCGCTACTCCATCAAGAAGGGCGCCTCGCCGGTCAAGAACGTGGGCAAGTTCGCCCAGGCGCTGCAGCAGGCCGCCCAGAAGGCGCAGGAGATCGCCGAGAAGATCAAGGACGCCGCCGCCTTCACGCTCAAGGCCGCGCGCGAGGCGGCCAAGAGCGCCACCCAGGCCGTCGACGCCGCCAAGCAAGTCTGGGAGGACGTCAAGAAGGCGCTCGATCAGGTGAAGAAGGGCGCGGGAGACGTCGCGCAGTCGGCGCTCAAATCCATCGAGGGAAAGCTCGCCGGGCTGAAGGACTACGTGGCCAAGGCGGCCAGCAAGGTCTCTGAGGCGGGGTTGGAAGCGGCCAACGCGACTTCCGACATGGCCAAGGAGGCGCTGACCAAGGCGCACGAGGCAGCCGCGCAGGTCGCCGACATCGCCCAGCAGGCCATCCAGCACGCGAGCGACGCCTTCGACGCGGTGAAGTCCGCGGCGCTCGACGCCGTGCACACCGTCGGCGATCAGCTCTCGGGCGCCGTGCAAGGTCTCAAGTCCGGACTGATGGCGGCGGCGGACCTCGCCGTCAACGTCGGCAAGGCGGGCTTCGCACTGGCGCAGGGGGCCATCCTCCAGGGCAAGAGCGCCATCGAGATGTGCGCCGCGCAGGCCGTCGCCATGGCCGGGCCCATGGTCGACGCCCTGGCCGCGCAGCTGGGCAAGGTCATCGACGCCGTCAAGGCCACCGGCGAGGCCGCCGGCAAGTCGATCATGGGCGCCATCGCCTCCGGCGCGCAGAACGTGCTCGACATGGCGAAGAGCGCCATCCAGTCGGCGCAGGACGCGATCCAGAAGGCGAAGGAGGCGGTCAAGAACGCGGCCGACACCATCCAGAAGAACGTCGCCGACAAGCTGAAGGCGTACGTCGATCAGGCCAAGGGCATGATCGACCAGGTCAAGGGCACCATCGACGACGCCAAGGCCAAGTTCGAGGAGATGAAGAAGCAGGTCGAAGACACCATCGACAAGTACGGCGGCAAGTGGATCAAGGCCGGCTTCTACATCAAGGAGCACGGCGAGAAGGCGTACCAGGCCGGCAAGGCCGTCTTCGACGGAATCAAGAAAGGCCTCGCGCTCCTCAAGGAGAAGAAGTGGGACGAGGCCGGCAAGGAAGTCGATCCGGCGCAGGGAAATTTCACCACCGCCAAGACCGAGGCGCAGCTCTGCATCGACAAGCTGCAGGAGGTCTACCAGGACCTTCCCGAGGGCGTGAAGTCTACCCTCGAGGCCATCATCGAGAAGATCAAGGCGATGCTGCCGCAGGGCGAATCGTCGTTAGCGAAATTTATCGAAGCCGTTAAGGCCAAGGTGGGCAAGCTCGCCGCGGAGGCGAAGGCCGCCTACGAGAAGGGCAAAAAGATCTATGAGCAGGTCAAGGCCGAGTTCGACAAGTACAAGAAGCAGTTCGAGCAGCTGAAGGAGTTCTACCAATCCGCCAAGGAGGCCGTCTCCCTCGGCGAGAAGGCCTGGGGCGAAGGCAAGGAGTCGGTCGCCAAGTGCAAGGAGGCGCTGGGCCTGGTCGAGAAGCGCGACTGGGACAATGCCAGGAAGGACGGCGAGGACGCCAAGGCCAGGTTCGAGGCGGCCAAAACCGACGCCGAGGCCTGCTACGCCAAGGCGCAGGAGGCCTACCAAAAGTTGCCCGAGCAGGTGAAGGGCGCGCTGCAGCAGCTGGTGGACAAGCTCAAGGGCTTGATGGGCAACGGCGAGTCCACGCTGGGCAAGACGCTCAAGGCCATCGAGGAGAAGCTGGGCGACCTCGCCGAGAAGGCGAAGCAGTTCGCCGCCGAGGTGGAGGGGAAGGTCAAGGAGTACAAGGCGAAGTACGACGAGTACAAGGCCGACTTCGACAAGATCAAGAAGGTCATCGAGGAGGCCAAGGCCGCCAAGGACGCGGGCGCGCTGGCGTACGCGAAGGGCAAGGAGTGCTTCGAGAAGGTGAAGGAAGGCCTCAAGAAGGTGGAGGCCCACGACACCGAGGGCGCGAAGAAGGACGCCGAGGACGCCAAGAAGCTCTTCGACGAGGCGCAGGCCGCCGCGGAGGATTGCTACGCAAAGGCAGAGAAGGCCATCAACGACGTCCCCGAGGACGTCAAGCAGGTGGTCCAGCAGATCGTCGAGAAGGTCAAGGCGCTCCTGCCGAAGAACGAGGGCGGCGAGAAGAGCGCCGTGCAGAAGTTCATCGACGAGATCGAGAAGGGCATCGGCAAGGCCGCCGCCGAGTGCAAGGTCCTCGCCGAAGAGGCGAAGAAGACCTTCGACGAGGCGAAGCAGAAGTACGACGCCGTCAAGGCCGACTTCGACAAGATCAAGCAGTTCCTCACCGACGCCAACGAGGCAAAGGACCACGGCGAGAAGGCGTACGCCAAGGGCAAGGAGCTCCTCGAGAAGTGCAAGAGCGCGCTCGAGAAGGTGAAGAAGCACGACACCGACGGCGCGCAGAAAGACGTCGAGGAAGCGAAGACGCTGGCGCAGGATTGCCAGAAGGAAGCGCAGGCGTGCATCGCCGCCGCCGAGAAGGCCAAGGACGAGGTCCCGCAGTCGGTCAAGGACGCGGTCGCCTTTATCATCGACAAGGTCAAGGCGATGTTCAAGAAGACGACCGGCTCGGATGATCCGAAGAAGCCGCTCGTCCTGCCAGCCCCCGCGCCCCAGCCCGCCTCCGGAGCTCCGGCGCCCGCCGGGTCGACCGCGCAGCCCCAAACCTCAGCCCCTACCGCCGCTGCGGCGGAGAGCGAAGGCGTGCTGATGCGGACCATCCACGAGGTGGAGAAGTTCATCGGCAAGGTCGCCGCGGAGGCGAAGCAGCTTGCCGAATCCGCCAAGAAGAAGTTCGACGAGGCGAAGAAGTTCTACGACGACCACAAGGCCGACCTGGAGAAGATCAAGGAGTTCATCAAGGACGCGCAGGAGGCGAAGACCCACGGCGAGAGCGCGTACGCCAAGGGCAAGGAGGTGGTCGAGAAGTGCAAGACCGCGCTGGAGAAGGCGAAGAAGCACGACACCGACGGCGCCAAGGCCGACGTCGAGGCGGCCAAGGCGTCGTTCGACGAGGCGAAGAAGGAAGCCGAGGCCTGCTACGCCTCGGCCGAGAAGGCGTACGCCGACGTGCCGCAGGACGTGAAGGACGCCGTCAAGCAGATCGTCGACAAGGTCAAGGCGATGCTGCCGCGGACCGGCGGCGACGGCGACGGCATCCTTTCGAAGACCATCCGCGAGGTGGAGAAGAAGGTCGGCGACTGGGCGGCGAAGGCAAAGGAGTTCGCCGGCCAGGTGCAGCAGAAGGTGGACGAGGCGAAGCAGTTCTACCAGGACCACAAGGCCGACCTCGAGAAGCTCAAAGACTTCGCCTCTGCCGTGAAGGAAGCGAAGGAGCACGGCGAGAAGAGCTTCGCCCTCTCGAAGGAGCTGACCGCCAACCTCAACGACGCGCTCGAGAAGGCCAAGGCCCAGGACTGGGACGGTGCCAAGGCGATCGCCGAGGGCGCGCAGCCCAAGGTCACCGAGTTGCAGGTCGAGGCGCAGGCCACCGAGAAGGCCGCCGAGCGCGCGTACAACGACATCCCCGACGAAGTGAAGGCGGCGGTCCGCGATCTGGTGGACAAGGTCCGCAAGCTGCACGCGTCGGGAGAGAGCAACCACTCGGGCCTGATGCAGGCCATCCAGGCGAAGCTGGAGGGCGCGCTCGCTGCCGTCGAGAGCGGCGTCTCCAGCGCAGCCGAGGCGGCGCATGGCGCGTACGACCAGGCCAAGGCCTCGGTCGAGACGGTGGCAGAGAAGGTGAAGGGCGCCATCGAAGAAGGCGTGCAGCAGCTGATGATGTTCGTGGACTCGGTGCTGGCCAAGGCGAAGCAGGCCTTCGAGCAGGCCAAGGCCGCGGCGGAGAAGGCGTGGGACTTCGCCAAGGACGACTCCAAGGCCGCGATCGACGTCGCCAAGCAGGCGCGCGACGAGATCGCCGGCGCTTACCAGCAGGCGCAGAACTGGGCCGACAAGATCCGCGCGCAGGCGCAGAAGGCCGCGCAGGATCTGCTGCAGCCGGTCCTCGACACGCTGCGGGTCGCCTTCGAGCACGCCAAGGAACTGGTCCAGCAGGCGGAGAAGGCCTTTGCCGAGATGGCCGGCAGCGCCATCGAGGAAGTGAAGGGCGCGGCGGGCACCGTCGGCGAGGGCCTCAAGGGCGAATACGACGCGGCCAAGGCCAACCTCGAGACCACCGCCGACGCGGCCAAGAAGCGCGTGGGCGATCTCGCCGACGCGGTCTCGTCGCAGGTGCAGGGCGCCATCCAGAAGGCGCACGACCTCTACGAGAAGTGCAAGACCGGCGCGGACCAGGCGTACGCATGGGCCAAGGACGAGGCGCAGGCCGCCGTCAACGAGGCCAAGGCCGTCTTCGACGAATGCCGGACCGCCTACGAAGCTGCCAGGCAGCAGTATGAAGCTCTCAAGCAGGAATTCGCCGAGAAGGCGGAGAAGCTGGCCAAGCCCATCCTCGATCAGGCGCAGGCGGCCTACGAGCAGGCGCGCGATCTGCTCGACAAGGTGGCGCAGGCCGCCGGCGAAGTGGGCAAGAGCGCGCTCGCCGAAGTGCAGCAGAGCGCGGGCCAGGTGAGCGACGCGGTCAAGACCGAGTACGACGAGGCGAAGCAGGGTCTCGACGACGCCGGCAACAAGGCCAAGGGCACCATCGAGGGTCTGGTCGACGGCACCAAGACGCACGTCGAAGCCGCCCTCGCCAAGGCGCAGGAGCTACAGGCGCACGGCAAGGCCGCGGCGGAGAAGGCGTACGCCTGGGCCAAGAGCGAGTCCGAGGCCGCCGTTGCGCAGGCGCAGTCGGTCTTCGCCGAGTGCGAGGCCGCCTACCAGGAGGCGGTCAAGACGCTGGAGCAGCTCAAGACCGAGTTCCCCGACAAGGCCGAGCGGCTGGGGCGGCCCGTCGTCGACCAGGCGAAGAAGGCGTACCAGATGGCCAGGCAGCTCCTCGACAAGGCCGTCGAGGCGGCGGGCGCGCTGGGCCAGTCGATGCTGGAGGAGGCGAAGAAGCACGCCGCCGCGGCCGCGCAGGAAGCGCAGAGCGGGCTCGACCAGGCGAAGAAGGATTTCGACGCGAAGGGCTCTGCTGCCGAGAAGCAGATCGCGCAGATCGTCGACGGCACCAAGAACAAGGTCGAGGCGGCGATGAAGGCGCTCGACGATCTCGTCAAGCACGCCAAGGACTCCGCCGAGGCCGCGGCCAAGCGCGATCAGGCCGCCTGCGAGAAGGCGGTGGCCGAGGCGGAGGGCGTCGTCAAGCAATGCCAGGACGGGTACGACGATGCCGTCGCCAGCCTCGCCGAGCTGAAAGAAAAAGTTCCGCAGCGGGCAGTCAGCGTGGGCGAGCCGCTGGTCGATCAGGCGAAGAAGTCGCTCGACACCGCCAAGGTCCTGCTCGACCACGGAAAGCAAGCGCTGGAAGAGGTGAAGAAGGACGGGCTCAAGGACGCGCAGGATACGCAGAAGCAGGTGGAGCAATTCTTCGCCAAGGTCTGGGAGGAGGCGAAGCAGCAGCTGGAGAACATCGCGCAGGAGATGAAGAAGAAGATCACCGAGGCGGTGGATCGGCTGCTGAAGAAGGTGGAGGCCGAGGTCCTCGACGGCGCCAAAAAGGTCCTGGAGAAGTCGCTCGAGACGGCCACGCATTCGTGGGACCTCAAGGAGACCGAGAGCGCCATCGCCGACGAGGCGACCAAGCAGCTCAAGGAAGTGATGAAGAAGGCGCTCGACGACGCCAAGGAGGAGCTGAAGAAGCTCTACGAAGACTTCAAGGGCGTGGCCGAGAAGGCGGGCACCGAGATGTTGACTCATCTGGTGATGGGCACCGACGCCGCGGCCGAGACGGCGGACAAGAGCGCCGCGGCGGCGGCCGAGACGCAGGACAACCCGGTCAAGCAGTCCGACCAGCACACCGCCGCTGCCGAGGCGAAGCACGATCAGCTGTCGAAGGCGCACGACGCCGAGAAGGACAAGCACGAGGAGCAGAGCAAGAAGTTCCTCGGCCAGCTCAAGGAGCAGTACGGCAAGCTCCACGAGATGGGGCAGAAGATGCAGGGCCCGCTCGCCGAGACCATCAAGAAGAGCGGCGTCACCGTCGACAAGAGCGCGGGCGCCTTGATGTCGCAGGCGCGCGGCGCGGTCGATCAGGTGATGCTCGCGTATGAGGGCGCCAAGGCGGCCTTCGACGAGGCGCAGAAGCACCGCTCGAGCCTGAAGGAATTGACCTCGCGCATTCCGGAGATCGAAGGGCAGATCAGCGACGCCTTCAGCCACCTCAAGTCGGCGTACGACGAGGGGAACAAGGCCTTCGAGAAGGCCAAGGAGACGGTGAAGGAGCACGAGAAGGA
>JANXXR010000728.1 GCA_025350525.1 Deltaproteobacteria bacterium | reverse complement strand
TTTTCGCGCGGTTGAGGCTACACGGCGGGCGCCATGCCGGTGCGCGCGTTCCAGCCCGATCTCCTCTTCAGCGGCGGCAGCGTCCACCAAGGCGCCGCGCTGGTGGTGCGCGACGGGCGCGTCGAGTCGGTGGGCGAGGCTCCCGACGGCGCGGAGCAGGTTCCGCTGCGGCGCCGCGCCATCCTGCCCGGGATGGTGGCCGCGCACAGCCACGCCTTCCAGCGCGCCATCCGCGGCCGCACCGAGCATCGCACCGCCGCGGAGGCCGACGGGTCTCCCGGCGGACGGGCGGAGCCCGCAGGGCGCAGCATCAAAAGCGATTTCTGGACCTGGCGCGAGGCGATGTACGCGGCGGCCGAGCGGCTCACCCCCGACGAGCTCTACGCCGTCTCGAAGTTCTGCTTCCTCGAGATGGCCCGCGCCGGCGTCACCGCGGTCGGCGAGTTCCACTACCTGCACCGCGACCCGGCCGGGCGCGCCTACGCCAACCCCAACGAGCTGGATCTAGCGGTGGCGCGGGCCGCGCAGGAAGCCGGGCTGCGCGTGGTCCTGCTGCGGGTGGCGTATGCGCGCAGCGGCTTCGGCATCGGCGCCAATCCGCGGCAGCGCCGGTTCATCGAGGGCTCCGCCGACGAGTATCTGAAGAACCTCGACGCGCTCTCGAAGCAGGTGCCGGTGGGCGCCGCGCCGCACAGCGTCCGCGCCTGTCCGGCCGAGTGGATCCGCGAGATCGCGGACGAAGCGCGGCGGCGCGGCTGGGTCCTCCACCTCCACGTCTCCGAGCAGCCGGGCGAGGTGGCGCAGTGCCAGGCGGAGCACGGCACCACGCCGGCGCTGCTGCTGGAAAGGCTGGGCGCGCTGGGCGAGCAGATGACCGCCGTGCACGGCGTCCACCTCACCTTCGCCGATATGGCCGCGCTGGGCCGCGCTCACGCCACCGTCTGCGCCTGCCCGACCACGGAGCGCAATCTGGGCGACGGCGTCGTCCGCGCCGACAAGCTGCTCGCGGCCGGAGTGCGGCTCTGCGTCGGCAGCGACTCCGAGGTCCAGCTGAACCCGCTGGAAGACGCGCGCCAGCTCGAGTACCACCTGCGCCTCGTCGAACTGCAGCGGGCCATCCTCGACACCGAGCAGGCGGGGCCGGGAGGGCTGGGCGCGAAGCTGTACGGCATCGCCTCCGAGGGCGGAATGCGCTCGCTCGGCCTGCCCGGCGGCGCGCTGCGGCCGGGGGAGCCGGCGGACTTCGTCGTCGTCGATCTCGACGATCCCTCGATCGCGGGCGCCGGGGCGGAGGATCTCATGGCGCAGGTGGTCTTCTCGATGGAGCGGACGGCGCTGCTCGAGACGCGCGTCGCCGGGGAGCCGCTGCGGCTCGACTTCGACGCCGCGCGGCCGGCGTTCCTCGAGGCGATGCGGAGGTTGTGGACATGATCGACGCGGCGCAGATCCTGCGAGAGCTCATCGCCATCGACTCAACCAGCGCGCGCAGCAATGGGCCCGTGCTCGACGTGCTCGAGCGCCACGCCCGGGCGCTGGGCTTCGCGACGCGGCGCCTCGAGTGGACCGACGCCGCGGGCCTGCGCAAGGCGGACCTCATCTGCAGCCGCGGCAAGGAGCAGGGCGGCCTCGCGCTGGTGGGCCACACCGACTGCGTGCCCTTCGACTCCGCCTGGGACGGCGCGCTGCGGCCCCACCAGGAGGGCGGCAAGCTCTTCGGCCGCGGCGCCGCCGACACCAAGTGCTTCCTCGCGGCCTCGCTCGTCGCAGCCTCGCGGACCACCGGCGGCCCGCTGCAGCTGGTCTTCACCGCCGACGAGGAGGTGGGCTGCCTCGGCGCCCGCAAGCTTCAGGACGAAGGCGTGCTCCGTCCCCGCCGCGCCATCGTCGGCGAGCCGACGCGGATGGTCCCCGTGCTCGGCCACAAGGGGTACTGCCTGGCCGAGATCCGCATCCACGGCGTCGAGGGGCACAGCGCCTATCCGGAGACGGGCGCGTCGGCGACGCTGGCGGCGGGCCGGGTGCTGCGCGAGGTGGAGCGCATCGGCGCGCTGCTGCAGGCCGAGGCGGACCCGCTCTTCGCGCCGCCCTTCACCACGCTGAACGTCGGGCTGATCGCGGGCGGCAAGGCGAAGAACGTCATCGCCGGCCTCTGTACGCTGACGCTGGAGTGGCGCCCGCTGCCGTCGCAGGACCTGCGCCGCGCGCTGGGCCTTGTGGAGGAGGCGTGCGCGCGGCTCGCTACCTCTGGCATCCGCATCGAGGTCGAAGCGCATCGGCTCGACGCGGGGGTGGCGGTGCCGCGCGACTCGCAGCTGGTGCGGTTTTTGGAAGTCGCCTCGGGCAACGCCGCCGAGACCATTCCTTTTGGAACCGAGCTCCCTTACCTGGTGGCGCTAGGCGCCGAGGCCTGCGTCTTCGGGCCCGGCGACATCCGCGTCGCCCACCGCACCGGCGAGTTCGTGCCGCTCGAGCAGCTGCAGAAAGCGGTGGACATCCTGGCCGCCGCGGTCGATCGGTTCGCGATTCCGTAGAGGAGAAAACATGATCAAGGTCGGAGACAAGCTGCCGGATGGCGCGCTGAAAGAGTTCATCGAGACCGAGCAGCCCGGCTGCGCCATCGGGCCCAACGAGTTCCAGGTGGGGCAGTTGGCCAAGGGGAAGAAGCTGGTCATCTTCGGCCTTCCGGGCGCCTTCACGCCGACCTGCTCGGCCAAGCACGTGCCCAGCTACCTCGAGCACTTCACCGCGCTCAAGGGCAAGGGCGTGGACGAGATCTGGTGCATCTCGGTCAACGACGCCTTCGTGATGGGCGCCTGGGGCCGCGCTGAGAAGGCCACCGGCAAGATCCGCATGATGGCCGACGGCGCCGGCGCCTTCACCAAGGCGCTGGGCATGGACCGCGAGATCCCCGGCATGGGCCTGCGCTCGCAGCGCTACTCGATGCTGGTGGAGGACGGCGTGGTGAAGGCGGTGCACCTCGAGCAGGGGCCCAGGTTCGAGGTCAGCGACGCCGGCACCATGCTCAAGTCGCTCGGCTAGAGGTTGGAGCGGTCGGGATCGCCGCCGCAGAGGCGGGCGATCTCGGCGGCCAGGCGCTGGAGCGGAATCGCGGCGACCAGCGGCCGCAGCGTCTCGGCACAGGCGACGATGCGCGGCTCCACCACGGCGACTCCGCGCTTCTCGCAAAAGGCGCGCAGCGCGGCGGTTCGTCCGGCGTCGTCGGTGGCGGGGGGAATCAGGATGGCGCCCATTCCCGCCCGGAGCGCCGCGTGCGGACCGTGGAGCGCCTGCTCCACCGCGAAGCCCTCCGCCCACTTGAAGGTCGCCTCCTTCAGCTTGAGCGCGGCCTCGGCGGCGGAGATGGCGTCGAGGCCGAAGCCCGCGACCAGCAGCGGATCGCAGCCGGCGAGGAGCCGCGCCTCCTCGAGCGGAGCGGGCTGCGCCAGGGCAGCGCGCAGCAGGCCGGGCGCCGCGCCGAGATCGACGCCCAGCATCCGCCCCAGCACGGCCAGCGCGGTCAGGTACGAGACCGTGTGCGTGTTGGCTTTCTCGGCGGGGCAGGTCCGCAAGACGACGTCCGCCTCGAGCGCCTTTGCGCCCTCGCCGACGACGGCGAAGGTCTGCGCTCCCGACGCGCGCGCCTTGGCCAGCACCGCCGCGGCAAAGGGCCCCGTGCCGCCGTGCGAGACGACGACCACCTGCGCGCCGCGCGGAATCGGCAGGCGCAGAGCGAGCTCGTGCGCGTCGAGCGCCTGCGCCGGGAAGCCGGCCCAGGCCGCCGCCACCCGCGCCGCGTGCAGCGAGGTTCCCAGCCCGGCGAAGATCAGCGGCCGCTCGAGGTCGAGCCGCGGCGCCTCCCGCGCCAGCGCCGCCGCCACCGCAGCGGGCTGCGAAGCGATCTGCGCGTCGTAGAGAAAGCTCACGGCAACGACGATAGCGGCGGATGCCCCTCCAGCGGAACGATCTCCCTCGACGACAGTCGCAAAAAGCGCGTCAAAAGCGCGATGGCCACGGCGGTGAGCCCCGCGCACAGGCCCCACCAGAGGCCGATGACGCCCATCCCGAACCCGAAGGCGAGGACGATGGCGACGGGCATCCCGATGGCGTAGTGGCCGACGAGGTTGGCGAGGAAAGGGAAGCGCGTGTCGCCCGCGCCGCGCAGGACGCCGGCGCCGACGCCCTGGATGCCGTCGGAGATCTGGAAGAAGGCGCAGACCCAGAGCAGCGGCACGGCGGCGTCGATGACCTCCTGCTGGTCGCTGAGGAGGCGCGCGAGCTGCGCGGGGATCAGCCAGAACGAGAGCGCGGCCACCGACATGACGAGGGCGCCGCCGGCGAAGGCCGAGAGCCCCGAGCGTCGCGCCGCCGGGGTGTCGCGCGCGCCGACATTCCAGCCGACCCGCACCGAGCCCGCCTGCCCGATGCCCAGCGCGAAGCAGAAGGTGAAGCTGGCCAGCGAGAGCGCCACCTGGTGGGCCGCCAGCGCCTGCGCGCCGAGCCGTCCGGCCAGGAGCCCCACCAGCGCGAAGACGCCGACTTCGGCGCCCATCTGCAGGCCGACCGGAATCCCCACCGACAGCGCCTTTTTCAGATCCGCGAGGCGTGGACGCGCCAGCGGACCGCCGTGGGCGACCAGCGCCACGATGGCGAACTGGAGGAAGGCGCACAGGCTGGTGGCGAGCCCGGCGCCCGGTGCGCCCAGCGCGGGAAAGCCCAGCTTGCCGAAGACCAGCACGATGTCGAGGCCGAGGTTGGCGAGGTTGGCGACCACGGTGGCGATGAGGAGCGCGCGCAGCCGGTGCGCCGACTGCAGATAGGCGCGCAGCGCCGCGAAGCCGAGCAGCGGCCACAGCCCCGGCAGCCGCAGCCAGAGGAAGAGCCGCGCGTCGCGGGCCACCAGGGGCTCGATGCCGGCGGGCTCGAGCAGCAGCGGCAGCGCGGCGATGGGCAGCGCCAACAGCAGCGTCACTCCCACCGAGAGCCAGAGGCCCTGCCAGATCAGCCCCCGGGCGCGCGCTTCGTCGCCGGCGCCCAGCGCCTGCGCGAAGAGCGGGTCGAGCCCCATCATGGCGCCGACCCCGATGACCGCCACGCCGAAGAAGAGCCCGTTGGCGAGCCCGATGGCCCCCAGCGCGGCAGCGCCCAGCCGCCCGACCACGGCGGTGTCGGTGAGGCCCATCAGCGCGTACCCGGCCTGGCTGAGGGCGATGGGCGCCGCCAGGCGCAGCAGCTTGCGCAGCTCCCCCATTGCGGCTAGCCCGGCGCCGGCGCTGCTTCGCGGCCGCGGACGGAGGACTCGACCGTGAAGAGGAAGAGGGGCAGCAAGAGGGTGAGTCCGATCGAGGCGAGGCCGACCCGGGCCATCCCCTGGAGGGCGCCGCCGGGGAGCTCGGTGAGCATCAGCGACGAGCCGACCGCGCCCGCCGCAGAGGCGCCGTGCTGGATGGCCGACTGGATCGACATGAAGCGGGCGCGCTCGTCGAGGCGCGGCACCTTGGAGGTGAGGGTGTTGTAGGCGACGTTGCGAAAGCCGAGCGAGAACATCATCCCCACGAAGATGCCCACCACCGGGAAGAGCGGCGGCGCGATGACGAAGCCGCCGCCGACGGCGACCAGCAGTAGGAGCGTCCCAAAGGTTCCGACCCGGAACGACCCAAAGCGATCGACGAGCGGGCCCGCGGTCTGGGTGGCGATGAAGCTGACCACGCCGCCGGACAGGTAGAGGAGCCCGAGGTGCGCGCGCGGGTAGCCGAGGTTGTACTGCACGTAGGCCGAGATGTTGGGGATGAGGACGAAGCCGCCTGCCATCACCACGAAGGTCATGGCCCAGGAGAGCAGCACGTTGCGCTGGGCGATCAAGTGCCGCAGCGGCACCGGCTCCTTGCGCACGCTGCCCGCCGCCGCCAGGTGCCCGCGCATCGGCGGCAAGAAGAAGACGCCGGCTGCGGCGATGACGAGCCCCAGCCCCGCCACCGCGAGGAAGGGCGCGCGCCAGCCGAGGTGTCGCGCCAACTCCAGGCCCGCCGGCACGCCCAGCACGCTGGCGATGGAGAAGGCGCCCATCACCTTGCCCATGGCGGAGCCGCGCCGCTGCGGGGGGACCACGTCGGCGATGATGGAGAAGGCGATGGAAGTCGCCGGACCGCCGAAGAAGCCGGCGACGATGCGCGCCGCCATCAGCGAGGGCAGGCCGGTGGCGAAGCCGCCCAGCGCGGTGCCGGCGACGAGGCCGAGCATGGCCGCGCCCAGCGCCTGGCGGCGGTCGAAGCGGTCGAGGAAGAACGAGCCCAGGAGCCCGGAGATGGCGGCGGCCGCCGTGTAGCTGCCGCCGATGAGCCCGAGGCGCGAGGCGGGAATGCCGAGCGCGGTCGCGAAGTCGGGGCCCATCGGCATGACCATGACGAAGTCGAGGATGTTGATGAACTGCACCGCCGCGATGAGGAGGACGACGGCGCGCTCGCGCGCTTCAGGCAAGGCCATGGGGCCTCTCTGCGGAGAGCCGCGGGAGGCCGGCCACGGCGCCGAGCTTGGTGCAGACGCTGCTGCCGACGAAGCAGGCAAAGGCGAGCGCGGCTTCGAGCGGCGCGGCGAGCGGGTCCTTCGAGAGCAGGCCGGCGACGAAGCCGTCTCCCGCGCCGGTGGTGTCCACCACTTCGACCTTGGGCGCCGGGACCTGCGCGCGCTCGCTGCCCCGGCGCGCGATGGCTCCGCGCTCGCCCAGCGTCACGCAAGCGAGCTTGACGCCCAGCGCGTGCAAGGCGTCAAGGGCCTGCGCGGGCGCGGCGAGGCCCAGGCAGGGCGCGAGCTCCTCCTCGGCGAGCTTGACGATGTCGCAGAAGGGAAAGACGTCGGCGCAGAGCGCGGTGAGATCGGCGAGGTCGCGCCACAGGTGCGCGCGCACATTGGGATCGAACGAGACCATCATGCCGCGCTCCTTGGCGGCCCGGACCGCGCGGCGCAGCACGTCGCCCGCGCCCGGACGCACGTGGGCCGACGAGCCGCAGTGGAAGATGCGCGCGTCGGGCACGCGGGCGAAGTCGCTGTCGTCGATGAGCTTGTCGGCGCTGTCCTTGCCGGTGGGCGCGAAGAAGGTCCGGTCGCCGCGCTGGTCGAGGGCCACGAACCAGAGCCCGGTGCCCGCTTCGCTGGCGTAGCGCAGGCGCGCGTCGATGCCTTCTTCCTTCAGCTTGCGCTCGAGGAGGTGGCCGAACTCGTCTTCCCCGACGGCGCCGACGAAGGCGGTCCGCAGCCCGAGCCGGGCGAGGCCCACCGCGACGTTGGCTGGCGCGCCGCCCGAGTGGACTTCGAAGCGCTCGCAGTCGCGCAGCTGCCCGCGGCGGTCGGGCAACAGGTCCACCAGCGCCTCGCCGAAGCAGACCGCGTCGATCACAGCTCGAACCGCGCGATCAGCGGCACGTGGTCCGACTTGCCGTAAAAGGCGCTCTCGCGGTCGCCGAACCTCCGCGTCTCGGTGAGGTCGAGCCAGTTCAGCTCTCCGCCCGAGAAGAGGTGGTCGGTGTGCATGCGCAGCCGCATGAAGCCCGCCGTGGGAAAGGAGCGCGGGTCGGAGTCGATCTGCCCCAGCTTGTGCTGCACGCCGAGCAGGCCCGCCTCCTCGGTGAGGTAGCGGTAGACCGGCGACCCCGGCGGCGAGTTGAAGTCGCCGCAGACGATGAAGGGCTCGCCGCCGCCGTGCCGCCGGATGAAGGCCGCGAGCGTCTTCGCCTCCTGCAGCTGGTTGACGCCGAAGCCCATCTTCTCCTTGCCGGTCCAGAAGGCTTTGGCGAACGGCGTCGGCAAGCTCAGGTGCGTGTTGAAGATGTGGAAGGGCTTTCCGCCCGGACCGAGCAGCCGCATGTGCGCGCAGATGCGGTTCTGCTTGCGATCCTTCCAGCCCAGCACGTGGTGGTAGGTGATGTTCTGCGGGCTCTCGCAGTTGTGGCTCTCGATCTTGAGCCGGTAGCGGTGCACCAGGATGGCGAGCCCCATGCTCTGCAGCGACGTGCCGGCGATGCGGTTGACGTGGGCGCGGAAGTAGAAGGCGTCGTAGGGGAAGGGCGGCGGCTGCTTCTCGAAGGCTTCTTCGAGGGTGGTCATGAAGGATTCGAGCTGGGTTTCCTCGACGTGCTCGCGGCGGAAGGCCAGCTTGCTCCGCAGCGAGATGGTCTCCACCTCCTGCAGGCAGACGATGTCGGCCATGGGCTTGAGGGCGGCGAGCGCCTCGGCGATGCCCCGCTTGCTCCCGCGCGTCGAGGCGAGCCCGCGCAGGGCGTGGCCGAAGTAGCGGACGTTATAGGAGACGATGCGCAGCGGACCCGGCACGCCCGTAGTTGTAGCGCGGGACGCCTGTTGCGGGCACACTCTGATTCGATGCTCGTCCTCCGGCCGGCGGAACGCGGCGATGTCGGTACCATCCTGGCGCTGATCCGCGAGCTGGCGGAGTACGAGCGCGAGCCTCTGGCGGCGGTGGCCACCGAGGAGGATCTGCTGCGCGACGGCTTCGGCGCCTCGCCGCGCTTCTTCTGCCTGCTGGCGCTCTGGGAGGGCGAGGTGGCTGGCTTTGCCTTCTACTTCCACAACTACTCGACCTGGCAGGGGCGGTGGGGGCTGTACCTCGAGGACCTCTTCGTGCGGCCGCCGTTCCGGGCGCGGGGGATCGGGAAGGCGCTCTTCGTCGAGCTGGCGCGGATCGCCGTCCGCGAAGGCTGCGGGCGCTTCCAGTGGCAGGTGCTCGACTGGAACGAGCCGGCGCTGAAGTTCTACCAGAAGCTGGGCGCCCGGCGGCTGGACCAATGGCTGGCGATGCGCGTCGACGGTGCGGCGCTGGAGAGGCTGGCGCAGGATGGATGAGAAGGAGTTCGACACGAGGGCGCGGGCGGCGCTGACCAGGCTGGAGACGGCGCTGGAGAACGTCTCCGACGATCTGGAAGTGGACCTGGCCGACGCCATCCTCACGCTGGAGTTCGCCGACGGCGCGAAGTACGTGATCAACAGCCACGGGACGGCGCAGCAGATCTGGCTGTCGGCCAACCTCTCGGCCGCGCACTTCGGCTGGCACGAGGCGACGCAGAGCTGGCGGGACACGCGCACTGGCGCGGAGCTGTTCACCGAGCTGGGGAAGCTGGTGGCGGAGAAGCTGGCCCAGCCGGTGGTGCTCCGCTCTTAGGCGTAGCGCTACCACCGCGCTGCCGCCGCGCTGCCTCAATGCGCTTCGATGAACCCGCCGTGCTTCTCCAGGAAGGTCTCGTAGTCGCCGGCGAAGTCCTCCATGCCGCCGTGGTGGAAGGCGAGGATGCGGGTGGCCACGGTGTCGATCAGGTCGCGGTCGTGGGCGACGAAGATGACCGTGCCCGGATAGTTGGCGAGGCCCTCGCCCAGCGCCGAGATGGATTCCAGGTCGAGGTGGTTGGTGGGCTCGTCCAGCACCAGCACGTTGGGCTGCACCAGCATCAGCTTGCAGAAGAGGAGCCGCACCGCCTCGCCGCCGGAGAGCGCCTTGGTGGGCTTCATTCCTTCGTCGCCGCGGAAGAGCATGCGCCCGAGGAGGCCGCGGATCTGCTCGTTGCCCGCCGCCGGATCGATGTCGTGCAGGTAGTCGAAGCAGGTGGTGCCCACCGGGATGATGGGCTTCACGTCCTGCGGCATGTACCCGATCTGCGCCTCGTGTCCCCAGGCGACGCTGCCGGCGTCGGGCTTCAATTCCCCGAGGAGGGTGCGCACAAACGTCGTCTTGCCGACTCCGTTGCGGCCCACCACCGCCACCCGCTCGCCCTTGGTGATGAGCGCCGAGAACTTGGTGAAGAGCGGCTTGTCGAACTTCTTCGAGAGGCCCTCGATGGTCAGCGTCTGCTTCCCGCTGGGCCGCTTCTGCTCGAACTTGATGAAGGGACGCGCGATGTTGGACTTCTTCACGTCGGAGAGCGAGAGCTTCTCCAGCTGCTTGATGCGGCTCTGCACCTGCGAGGCGCGGGTGCCGGCGGAGAAGCGGGCCACGAATTCTTGAAGTTGCTCGCGGCGCTTCATCTTGTCGGAGTTCTCCGACTCGATGCGGGTGCGGACCGAGGCCTTGGCCCGCACCATGTCGTCATAGGTGCCGGTATAGGTAATGATGGTTTCGTAATCGATATCGGCGATATGCGTGCAGATGGCATTGAGGAAATGCCGGTCGTGCGAAATGACCACCAGCGTTCCTTCGAACTGCAGGAGGAAATCCTCCAGCCAGTGGATGGAGTCGAGGTCCAGGGAGTTGGTGGGCTCGTCGAGCAGGAGCGCCATCGGCTTGCCGAAGAGCGCCTGCGCGAGCAGCACGCGCACCTTGTTGCCGCCGGTCACCTCGCGCATCTTCTTGTGCTGCTCCGACTCGAAGACGCCCAGGCCTTCGAGGAGCGTGGCCGCCTGCGCCTCGGCAGAGTAGCCGTCCTCCTCGGCGATGGTGCCTTCCAATTCGCCCAGCCGCGAGCCGTCCTCGTCGGTCAGGTCGGCCTTGGCGAGCAGACGCTCCTTCTCCTGCATGGCCTCCCAGAGGGCGGCGTTGCCCATCAGCACGACGTCGAGGACGGTGCGGTCCTCGAAGGCGTACTGGTCCTGCTTGAGCATGGAGAAGCGCTTGGGGCGGGAGACCACGCCGGTGTCGGGCTCGAGGTCGCCCCCGAGGATCTTCATGAAGGTGGTCTTGCCCGCGCCATTGGGGCCGGTCAGGCCATAGCGCCTGCCGGCGGGGAAGGCCGTGGAGACGCTTTCGAACAGCTTCTTGCCGGCAAATGCCTTGGTGACGTCTTGAACCTGAATCATAAGGGGGGCGCAGATAACACAGCAGCAGCATTCGGGCCACCGCGAATAGGCCTACGCTTTGGGCGGATGCTTCTGCAACTTCCTCTGCAGCGTCCGCCGGTGCATCTTCAGCCGCCGCGCCGCCTCCGAGATGTTGCCGTCGCAGTCGGAGAGGATGCGGTTCAGGTACTCCCACTCCTGCCGGTCGAGCGAGGGCACGTCGTGCATCGCCGTGGGCCGCTTGCCCTGCAGCGCCGCCTCGATCTCCTCGGCGTCGGCCGGCTTGTTCAGGTAATTGATGGCGCCCAGCCGCACCGCTTCCACCGCCGTGCCGATGGTCCCATAGCCGGTGAGCACCACCACCTGCGGCGGCTTCGGCAGCGCCCGTAGCGTCTTCACCACCTCGAGCCCGGATCCGCCCGGCATGCGCAGATCGACGACGGCGTAGTCGGGCGCGCCCTCGCGCAGCGCGGAGTCGAGATCCAGGGGCGAGGCCGCCATCGACACTTCGTAGTTGCGCCGCAAGAAAGCGTTGCGCAGCGCCAGTCGAAAGGGCTCGTCGTCGTCGACGATGAGGATCCGCATGGGGCGGTGTCTAACAAATCGCGGGCCGCGCGGCCAGAACGGCGTTCCCTACGCCTCCGGCATGGTCAGCGTCACCCGGGTGCCGCGGCCCTCGGTGGAGGACACTTGCAGCTCGCCGCCTTCGCGCTCGACCACGTGCCGCGCCAGGTAGAGGCCCAGCCCCGTGCCGCGCCCGGGCTCCTTGGTGGTGAAGAACGGCTCGCCGATGCGCCGCAGCAGCGGCTCCGGCACGCCGACGCCGTTGTCGGAGACGGTGAGCTGCAGCTCGTCGCGCACCCGCGCGAGCGAGACGCGCACCTGGCTCGCCTCGCTGCCAAAGGTCGCCTCGGCCGCGTTGTCGAGGAGGTTGGCGATGGCCTGCTCGAAGGCCCGCACCGGCAGCCGTGCCCGCGCGCGCTGCACCTCGGGCTCGACGACGAACTCCGGCCGCGGCCCCGGCCGCCCCTCCTGCCAGCGCCGCACCGCCGCCTCCACCACCGAGGCCAGCTCGAACTCCTTGGCTTCTTCGACGTCGGCCCCGCCCCGCGGCGCCAGCATGCTGCTGGTTATCTCCTTGCAGCGGCGCACCTGCCGGCGGATCTCCTCGGCCTCGGCGCGGCGGTCGCCGTCCAGCTGCGCCGTCAATTCCCCTGCCAGGATGGCGATGGTGCCGAGCGGCGTGTTCAATTCGTGCGCCGTCCCTGCCGCCAGGGTGCCCAGCGCCGCCAGCCGCTCCGCCGCCTCGGCGTCGGTGCGGGCGCGGTCCAGCTCTTCGCCGCGCAGCCGCAACGCCTCGCTCATGCGCAGCGAAAACGTCGAGATGAACGCCGCCGCCACCACGAAGGCGATGTACCGGCCGCTCAGGAGCAGCGAGGCCGGATCACCACGGAAGGTGAGCTCGTGGGCCGGCAGGAGCTGCAGGCCGCTGAAGGCCACCACGCTGGCCGCCGCCACGAAGATGCTCCAGCGCGCGGGCAGGATGACCGCGCCGATGGTAATGTGTACCAGGTATAAAACAGCAAAGGGATTCTCCCGTCCGCCCGAGAGCGCGAGCAGCGCGGTGAGCGCGCCGATGTCCGCGAGGAGGTTCAGCGCGCTGGCCCGATCGGTGGGCCGTCCCCCGCGGGCGATCCAGGCCACCAATACGAGATTCGCCGCCGCCAGCACTCCGCACACCTCCAGCATCGCCGCCACCGGCAGCGGGCGGGTGAGGAACCGGCCCGCGACGAGGATGGTGATCACCTGCCCGGCGACGGCGCCCCAGCGCAGCCGCGAGATCCAGCGCAGGTTGATGCGCGCCGCCGACTCCAGCTTCATGGCGGCACCATAGCGCGCCGGTGTTGAAAGGCGGCGCGCAAGATCCTACCTTGCCGCCCCTTGGACCGCCTGCAGCGAGCGCTGGGAGTGACGCGCGTCGCGCGGGTGACCGGCCTCGACCGCGCCGGCATCGAGGTGGCCTGCGCGGTGCGGCCCGGAGGGCACGTGCTGCAGATCGCCAACGGCAAGGGCGAGAGCTGGGCGCAGGCGCGGGAGTCGGCGCTCTCGGAGGCGGCGGAGCTGTGGGCGGCGGAGCGGCCGCCGGCGGGGCTGGTCTGGGGATCGCAGCGGGAGCTCGCGATCCAGCTTCCCGCGGAGGCGTTGGTCGCGCCGCGGCTCTGGTCGCGAGACACCCGCATCGCCTGGACGCGCGGGCGCGCGCTGTCGGGGGAAGAGATCATGGTGCCGGCGCAGCAAGTGTACTGCCCGCCCCAGGGCAGCGCGCCGTTGGGGCCGGCGGTCTTTCGCTGGAGCACCAACGGAATGGGCGCGCATCCGCGACGCGAGCTGGCGGTGCGCCACGCGCTGCTCGAGGCGATGGAGCGCCACCTCCTCGACCGCGCGCTGCCCCGCGGCTGGACCGCCCGCGCCATCGCCACCCGCAAGCTGGACGTCTCGCGGGTGGCGCTCTGGCGGCAGCTGCGCGACGCGCGGCTCGAGGCGCACGTCTTCGATCTCTCCTTTGCGCTGCCGCTGGCGGGCGCGGTGTTGGTGGATCTCGACCAAGGCCCGGTGCCGCTCACGGCCGGGTACGCCTGCGGGCTGACGGCGCTGGAGGCGGTGCGAGGTGCGCTGCTCGAAGCGGCGCAGTCGCGGCTCACCGACGTGCACGGCGCCCGGGAGGACGTCGCTCCGCGCCTAGAAGTGGAGACGCGCGGAATGGCGGAAGCCTGTGCGCGGGCGCGGCCGATGCGCTCGTTGCGCGAGATGCCGGCGGTGCGCGCGGGCC
>JANXXR010000719.1 GCA_025350525.1 Deltaproteobacteria bacterium | reverse complement strand
GACGATCACCGCATCGTGCGGGTCGCGCGGATCCACCTCGAAGAAGGCGGTGCCATCGAGGCGCTGGTACTGGCCGACCGAGCCGAAGCTGGTGCCGTCCGCGAAGGTGCGCACCTGCGTGACCACGAACCGCGCGACGCGAGCGCTGGCAGGCGCAGCTGCGAGAAGCGCAGACGCCGCCGCGGCAATGACCAATGACCTTCTCGACATTTGGAGATCCTCCTTTTTGATCCTTCAATGGGTCCAGCGGGTGGCTCCTTCGCACCCCGTTCCCGGTGACGCGCGAAGGAGCCTCGATCACCGCGCAAACGAAACTTCAGCGCAGCACGCTGCTCGCCGTCGCGGTCGCGATGAACCGGTCGGCATCCTCCTGCAGCAAGAGGCGCTCGTGGACCATCTTCTTCGCGGCCTTCTCGACCGCTTTCACGTAGCCGTCGTGGTCCCGGTAACGTTCTTCGAGCGACTTGCGCGGGTCGCCGGTCGCCATCCGCTCCGCCTTGGAGGTCGCGAACGGGAAGTAGGACCCGCTCAGTGCACAGAAGTTGGGAGCGCGGCGCCCTGGCGCGCGGACGTTCCAGCCCGTGTTCGTGCCGAGCGGTACCCGGACCTCCATTGGGTGGATGCCTGCCAGGTCGAGCCCATCCTCGTCGGGCTTCGGTACCAGCACGGCATAGTGGGCCCCGGGCAGCGGCGGCAGCACCGTGAGCACGCCGCCGGTCGGGCCGAGCAGGGGGCCGAAGTCGAGAACCCGCAGCTCGTTCAGGAACGGGGGAAACTGCACTCCGGGGATGGCCGGGAAAGAGGCGTTCGCCTCGTCGCGCGTGACCAGCGTTCCCTCTCGCACGCTCGGCACGCGGCTCCGGGGCGGCTCGACACCCTGATCTGCCCAGGCGTCCATGGCCATGAGGAGCGCCCGGTGCGTCGGTCCCTGATAGTTGGGGTTGGTCGGGTAGGCGCAGAGACCCGCTGGTCCGGGGAACGACGGCGGTGGGTTGCCGCCACCGTGCTGGAAGTTCGAGATGAAGTACATGCGCACGTTGTCCGGCAGCTCGACCGGGTTGCCGAGCCCGTCGTGGAGGTTCAGCGACGCCTGGAACTCGTAGTACTCGAGCTCGGTGTGCGTATCGACGACCAGCGGGTCGCTCGACGGCCGTTTGAGGATGCCGTCGCGGCGGCCCGAGATCGGGTCCGTCGTGACCGCGTAGGTGAGCGGTGCGATGGATTGGGAGAGGAAGTCCTGCCGGTCGTCCTGCCTCGAGTATGTGTTGGGGTCGGCGAACTCCACGTTGGCGAAGAGCCGGTGCGTCCCGGCGATGTGCACGTTGATGGCGTCGAACACCCTTTGGTTCGCTTCGTCCTCGTTGAAGCCGAGATAGAGGAAGTCGCGCATGTACATGCCGGTGGACGAGCTTCCAAACCCGTACGACCGCTTGATTCCGACCTGCGTCGAGCTGAGGGCAAGCGGGTTCGGGTTGCCGGCGTCGTCGAGGGTCTGGTTGCGCAGGAACGAGCCGATGTCGCGCGTCACGGCGTAGGCGAGGCCCATCACCATCGGGTTCTTGGCGGGATAGAGGAGCTGGTACAGCTTGTCTGCGCGAAAGCCGTCGAAGAGGCAGATGTCGGTCGTCGACGGGACGAGGCTTGCCGCGCCGGCCGGGCACTTGCCGAAGGCCCAGTGGGCTGGATCGATGGGAGTTCCGGTCCCGCCGACAGTGTCGCGGACGGTCAGCGAGGAGTGCGAGGTGTTCGTGTCGGCCGTCTCGTAGGAGCGGAAGCTCGGATCGCCCTCGAGCCCCAGCGTGAAGGTGCCCGCCTGCGGGATGGTGCGATCGCTGTACTCGATGCGCACCTGCTGCACGATGGGGCTGCCGCCCGCTTGCACCGCCACGGGGAAATTGGGGAAGAGGCGGTTGTTGCCCGGTGCCACGTCTCCTTGCCAGCCGGCGTCCACCACCGTGTAGCCGAGGCGCATGAGGAAGCCATCGCCGGCGTCGGCTGCGGTGATCGGATTGTTGATGCCCGGACCGGCGCCAACGTAGTTGAAGTACCCCAGCGGCTGCTTGTTGCCGCGGTTGTTGATGACGTAGAAGATCTTGCCATTGCCGCGCGACATGATGGTCGGCTTGAGGATGAAGAACGGCGCGTTGAACTCGACCTTGCCGCTGGCGTTTTTGGGCGCTTTGTCCAGGTTGACGATCACCGCATCGTGCGGGTCGCGCGGATCCACCTCGAAGAAGGCGGTGCCATCGAGGCGCTGGTACTGGCCGACCGAGCCGAAGCTGGTGCCGTCCGCGAAGGTGCGCACCTGCGTGA
>JANXXR010000718.1 GCA_025350525.1 Deltaproteobacteria bacterium | reverse complement strand
TGGTTCCATTTCGACATGTCGGCGGGGCGGAGCAGCATGAAGTCGGCGTCGAAGGTGACCAGGCCGGCCCCGTTGCGCGGCGCCAGATCGAGGTCGGTGATCACCGCGTTGCGGGGATCCTTGGGGTCGAGCTGAAACTCCACCGTGCCTCTGATTTTTTCATAGGCTCCCGCCCCGAAGTCGTGGCCGCCGGCAACGATTTCGTCGCGGGTGATGTGCAGGAAGACCTTTGCCGGTGGGCCGGCAAAAGCGGCGGCCGCAACGCTCCAGCAGAGCGCTGCGGTCGCCAGCGCCAGCAGGTGAGGGGCGCGGAACGGGCCGCGATGTGTCCCAATGTTCGTGTCCATGCTGCCTCCTTGAAGGAATCTGGGTTTCGGTGGATTTTCAGCGCAGCACGCTGCTCGCCATCGCTGTCGAGATGAACCGGTCGGCGTCCTCCTGCAGCAGGAGGCGCTCCTCGACCATCTTCTTCGCGGCTTTTTCGACCGCTTTCACGTAGCCGTCGTGGTCGCGGTAACGCTCTTGGAGCGATTTGCGCGGATCGCCCGACGCTATCCGCTCCGCCTTGGAGGTCGCGAATGGGAAATAGGACCCGCTCAGCGAGCAGAGGTTGGGCGCGCGGAAGCCCGCAGCCCGCAGGTTCCAGCCCGTGTTGGTACCAAGCGGGACGCGGATCTCCATCGGCCGCACACCCGCGATGTCGAGCCCGTCCCGATCCGGCTTGGGCACCAGCACCTGGTACGCCGCCCCGTGCAAGGGCGGCAGCACGGTCAGCACTCCGCCCTGCGGTCCGAACAGCGGACCGAAGTCCAGCACTTCGAGACCGTTGTTCGCCGGAGGAAAGAGCACCCCGGGGATGGAGGGGAACGCGCTGCGCGCCTCGTCCAGCGTGACGAGCGTTCCCTCCAGCACCTCGGGAACCAGGCTCTCCGGGGGCGGCACTCCGCGGTCTGCCCAGGCGTCGAACGCCATCAAGAGCGCCCGCAGCGTGGGGCCGTGGTAGTTCGGGTTGGTCGGATGAGCGCAGATCCCCGCGGCTCCCGGAAAGACGCTGGGCGGGTTGTTGCCGCCGTGCTGGAAGCTGGAAAGGAAGTAGAGCCGCGCGTTGTCGGGGACGGGGATCGGCCGGCCCAGCGAGTCCGCGAGGTAGAGCGAGGCGCGGAACTGGTAATACTCCATCGCCGTGTCGGTCTGGAACACGAGCGGATCGCTTGCCGGGCGCTTGAGGATGCCGTCGCGGACGCCGGTGACCGGGTCCACCGTGACGGCATGCGAAAACGGCGGCAGGCCCGTCGAGAGGAAGTCCTGCCGGTCGTCCTGGCGCGAGTAGGTATTGGGGTCGGCGAACTCGACGTTGGCGAAGAGGCGGTGCGTGCCCGGCTTGTGGATCCAGGCAGCGTCGAACACCTTGCGGCCGGCCTCGTCTTCGTTGAAGCCGAGGTAGAGGAACTCGCGCTGGTACATGCCGGTCGAGGAGCCGCCGAACGAGTACGCGCGGGTGATCCCCACGTTCGAGCCGGTCAGCGCGAGCGGGTTCGGGTTGCCGGCGTCGTCGGAGGTCTGGTTGCGCAGGAACGAGCCGATGTCGCGCGTCACCGCGTAGGCGAGGCCCATCACCATGGGGTTCTTGGCGGGATAGAGGAGTTGGTACAGCTTGTCTGCGCGGAAGCCGTCGAAGAGACAGATGTCAGTCGTCGACGGCACGAGGCTTGCCGCGCCGGCCGGGCACTTGCCGAAGGCCCAGTGGGTGGGATCGATGGGAGTGCCCGTCCCGCCCACGGTGTCGCGAACGGTCAGCGAGGAGTGAGCGGTGTTCGGGTCGGCCGTCTCGTAGGACCGGAAGCTCGGATCGCCCTCGAGCGTGAGCGTGAAGGTGCCCGCCTGCGGGATGGTGCGATCGCTGTACTCGATGCGCACCTGCTGCACGATGGGGCTGCCGCCCGCTTGCACCGCCACGGGGAAATTGGGGAAGAGGCGGCTGTTGCCCGGCGCCACGTCTCCCTGCCAGCCGGCATCCACCACCGTGTAGCCGAGGCGCATGAGGAAGCCGTCGCCGGCGTCGGCCGCGGTGATGGGATCGTTGATGCCGGGCCCGGCGGGGACGTAATTGAACTTCGCCAGGGCCTGCTTGTTGCCCCGGTTGTTGACCACATAGAAGATCTTGCCATTGCCGCGCGACATGATGGTCGGCTTGAGGATGAAGAAGGGCGCGTTGAACTCGACCTTGCCGCCGGCGTTCCTGGGCGCTTTGTCCAGGTTGACGATCACCGCATCGTGCGGGTCGCGCGGATCCACCTCGAAGAAGGCGGTGCCATCGAGGCGCTGGTACTGGCCGACCGAGCCGAAGCTGGTGCCGTCCGCGAAGGTGCGCACCTGCGTGA
>JANXXR010000708.1 GCA_025350525.1 Deltaproteobacteria bacterium | reverse complement strand
TCGTCATCTCGCGGCTGGTGAAGATCCCCAAGCCCCCTCCGGCCAAGCGCTGAAGAAATGCGCGGCCGCTTCGGGTAGCATCCGGGGATGAAGCGGCCGCGCATTTCTTCAGCGCTTGGCCGGAGGGGGCTTGGGGATCTTCACCAGCCGCGAGATGACGAAGAGCAGCTCGTCCATGGTGAAGGGCTTGCCCAGCACGGCGGCAACGCCCTGCGCCTGCAGCGTGGTCGAGCGCGGCGGGACCGCGCTCATCAGCACCACCGGCACGTTCTTGAGCAGCGGATCGCTCTTGACGGCGGCCACCACTTCCCAGCCGTCCTTCTCGGGCATGAGCAGATCGAGCAGGATGAGCGCCGGTGCGGAACCCTTGCGCAAGAGCGCCAGCGCGCGATTGCCCTGCGGCGCGCCCACCGTCTCGAAGCCCATGCGGGAAAGCTCCTCGCAGATGGACTCGCGCAGCTCGCTCTGATCCTCGACGACGTAAATCACCGGCTTGGCCATCTTGCTGTTGTCTGCCGGCAGCGCGGTTTGGGCAACCCCTCATGTGACCGATGTTCACATTTCCCCTGGGCGCAAGCTCGGCGGCGCGGGCAAAGGCAGCGGGCGCCCGCCTACCCGAGCTGCGACTCCAACGCCTGCAGCTCCTCCTGCTGGTGCTCCCAGCGCGCGTAGAGCTCCTCGAGCTTGCGGCTCGCTTCCTGGTAAGTCTTCACCACCGGCGTCGAGCGGGCCGGGTCAGCGAAGAGCGCGGCGTCGGCCAGCAGCGTCTCGGCCTCCTTCTTGGCCTTCTCCAACTCGCCGATGCGCTTCTCCAGCTCCGAGATGGTGCGCTTGAGCGGCCCCACGACTTTATCCCGCCGCTCGCGCTCCGCCGCCCGCTCGCGCCGCGACTGGGCGCCCTGCGCCCCCGCCGGGGCCCGCGCTCCCTCGGCCTGCTGCGGCTGCGCTTCCGCCGCCCGCCGCCGCTGCCAGTCCTCGAGGTCGCCGGGCTGGGCGTCGATCTGCCCGTCCTTCACTTCCCACACCTGCGTGGCGAGGCCGTTCACGAAGCTGCGGTTGTGCGAGACGAAGAGCAGCGTCCCCTGGTAGCGGGTGAGCGCGTCGATGAGCGCCTCGGAGGAGTCGAGGTCGAGGTGGTTGGTGGGCTCGTCCATGAGCAGGAAGTTGGAGGGCACCACCAGAAGGCTGGCCAGCGAGACGCGCGCCCGCTCGCCGCCGGAGAGGACGCTGATGCGCTTGTCGACGTCGTCGCCGGAGAAGAGGAACGAGCCGAGGACGCCGCGTACCCAGCTCTGGGGCTCGGTGGGCACCAGGGAATGTACTTCCTCTAAAATCGTGCGCGAGGGGTCCAGCCGCTCGGTGTGGTGCTGCGCGAAGTAGCCGACGACCACGTTGTGCCCGAGCGCGATGCTGCCTTGATCGGGCTCGATCTCGTCGGCCAGCAGCTTGAGCAGCGTGGTCTTGCCCGCGCCGTTGAGGCCGATGACGGCGATGCGATCGCCCCGCAGGATCTGCCCGGAGAGATTCCGGTAGATCGCCTTGTCGCCGTAGGACTTGTCGAGGCCCTCGATGCGCGCCACCTCGCGCCCCGACCGCGGCGCCTCGGGAAAGCGGAAGCGCACGGTGGCGCGCTCCTCGCGCAGCTCGACCACCTCCTCCTTCTCCATCAGCTTGATGCGGCTCTGCACCTGCCGCGCCTTGGAGGCCTTGGCGCGGAACCGCTCGATGAAGGCCTCCATCTGCGCGCGGCGGCGCTGCTGCTTCTCGGCCTGCGCGACCAGGTGCGTCTCCTCCTCGGCGCGCAGCTCGAGGTAGCGCTCGTAGTTGCCGGCGTAGCTGCGCAGGCCTTCGGGCTCGAACGAAAGCACGCGGTCGATCTGCCGGTCGAGGAACTCGCGGTCGTGCGAGACCAGCAGCATGGCCTTGCGCGAGCGGCGCAAGAAGTTGTCGAACCACTCCAGCGTCGGCACGTCGAGGTGGTTGGTGGGCTCGTCGAGGAGCAGCAGCTCCGGGTCTTGCAGCAAAAGCGCCGCCAGCGCCGCCCGCATCTTCCAGCCGCCCGAGAGCTGCGCCGCCGGCTGCGACATCGCCTGCTGCGAGAAGCCCAGGCCGCTCAGGATCTCCTCGGCGCGGTGCCGGCCGTACAGCTCCTCGTGGTGCAGGAGCTCCTCGTGCAGCTCGGCCAATTCGCCGCCCAGCTCGACCTGCTCCTCCTCGGTGGCCGCGGCCGGGAGCGCCGCCTCGACCGAGACGATGCGCGACTCGAGCCAGCTTCGCCCTGGCACGCTTCCGAGCACGCCGTCGATGAGCGACCCCGGCGGCAGCTCCGACAATTCCTGCGGCAGGTAGCCGGCGCGCGCCTTGTGCACCAGCTGGAAGCTTCCGCCATCGGCCTCGAGGCGCCCGGCGAGGATCTTCATCAGCGTGGACTTGCCGCTGCCGTTGGGGCCGATCAGGCCGACGCGATCGTGGTGGCCGAGCGCGAAGCTCACCTCGTCGAGGAGGATCTTGGGGCCGAAGCGGACCGAGAGCCCGCGGGCGTGGAGGAGCGACATGAGGCTAGCCCCGCGGCGCGTCGAGCAAGAGCTTGCGCAGCCGCTCCAGCGCCGCCTGCGTCTTCTCCACGTAGCCGCCCTGCGCCCCCACGCGCTGGGCGGTGGCCAGCGTCTGCTCGTAGATGCGGATGGCCTTCTCGATCAGGTCGCGCACCTTGTCGCGCAGCTCCTTCTGGTAGAGCGCGCGCTGGTCGAGGGTGAGGCCGGGCGGCAGCGGCGCCGATAACAATTGGTCGTGGAACTCCTCGTACATCTCGCCGATGCGATAGCCCGCCGCTGTCGCCCACTCGCCGTCGCCGCGGCGGATCGAGCGCAGGTAGTGTCCCTGCGCCGAGAGGAGGAACTGCGCCTTCTGCTCCAGCGCATTGGCGAGGCCCTTCTCGTCCATCGAGAGCGGGTCGAGCTTCTGCTCGCGGAAGGCGCGGCGGAAGGCCTCGCCCAGCCAGAACTCCGCCTGCGCGGGCAGCGCCGGATCGACCGGCTCTTCGCGATCGTTCTCGTAGAGGTCGAGCGCGGTGCGCAGGAGCGTTTCGCCCTCGCCGCGCGCGCCGGCCTCGATGCGGCAGATTCCCTCCTGGAGAATGGCCGAGGCCCGCATGAGCAGCGTCAGCCCCGGACGCGCCGAAAGGTCGTGCAGCCGCTGCGCTGCTTTGGGAAAGAGCCCCAGCTGGTACTCGGCGCGGGCGGCATGGAGCTGCGCCTCCGGCTCATTTCGCAACTCGAGATACTTCTCGAACCGCTCCAGCGCCAGCGCGTCGTGTCCCTGCCGCTCGTGCGCAAGCCCGGCGTTCCAGAGCGCGGGCGCGCGCAGCGACGACTCGGGGAAGCTGCTCCACAGCCGGTCGAAGTGCAGCGCCGCCTTCTCGAACGCGCCCGCCTGGAAGGCCCGCGTGCCGACGTCGAAGAGGGTGGCGTCGTCCAATCCCCCGAGCGCCAGCTCCTGCGGCGGCCCGGCGGTGATCACCGTCGGCTCGGCGATCTCGATGCGCCGCCCTTCCGGCCGCGCATGCGCGCATCCCCAGATGAGCAAAAGCAGCAGTCCCTGAAGTCGGAGGCTCGAGGCCTGAGGCCTCATCCAAGCACCGTTACGATCAGCTTCCTGTTCCGCGGTCCATCAAACTCGCAGAAGTAGATCGCCTGCCAGGTGCCCAGGGACAGCTTCCCCGCCTGCACCGGCACCGTCTCCGAGAACCCGATCACCGCCGCCTTCGCGTGCGCGGGCGCGTTGCCCTCCTCGTGCTTGTAGTACTTCTCGTTGCGCGGCACCGCCCGCTCCAGCGCGTTCAGGATGTCGGTCTGCACGTCCGGGTCGGTGTTCTCGTTCAGCGTCACCCCCGCGGTGGTGTGCGGGCAGAAGAGCGAGCAGAGCCCGAACTGCACGCCGCTCGAGGCGACGATGGCGCGCACCCGCTTGGTGACATCGATCATCTCGCCCTTGCGGGTGGTGGGCAGCTCGATGGTTGCGGTGTGGAACATCACTCGCCTCCGTGTTCTCCCAGATAGCTGTCGATCTGCCACAGACCGGCCAGGTCGTGCACGTCTTTGCGCAGCCTCGGTACGGTGTAGAGCGGAACACTGGACAGCGTCGCGCGCAGCCGCTCGATCTCCCGCCGGTCGAGGTCGGCGAGCGTCGCCTGCTCGGTGAGCGTTTGATAAAGTCGCTCGGAGAGCGGCGGGGCCGGGTCCTTCCCGGACGGGAGCGCGCCCAGTGGCGGCGCCGCCGGTGCGTCCTTGATCTGCGCCAGGCGCAGCGCCTCCTGCAGCAGGCCCACCGTCTCGGGCCCGCCGTGGCGGCGCGGATCGCGCTGGACGCGGTTGACCACCACCGCCGCGGTGGCGATGCCGTCGTCGCGCAGCGCCTTGTGGAAGAAGAGCGCCTCCTCGATGGTGAGCGGGTTGGGGCTGGTCACCAGCACGAAGGCGGCCTCGCGCGACTTGAGCAGCGCCTTCACCTTGCCGGCCCGCTCCTTGAAACCCTCGTACATTCCCTCGAAGGCGAGCATGAAGGCGGTCAGGTCGCGCAAAAAATCGGCGCCGGTGAAGCGCGCCAGCGTGCGCAGCACCAGCCCGGTGGGCATGGCCAGAAGCTTGAAGCCGATCTTGCCCGCCTTGAGCATGGGCCCGAGCACGATCTTCATGGCGTTGCTGTCGAGCACGTCGAGGATGCGGCTCGAGGCCTGGAGGAAGTCGAGGGCATTCGAAGTCGGCGGCGTGTCGAGCACCACCAGGTCGAAGCGCTTGCTGTTGTAGACTTCGTATACTTTCTCCATGGCCATGTACTCGAGGCTGCCGGCCATGGCGGTGGAGAGCGTCTGGTAGAGGCGGTTCTCGAGGATGGCCTGCGCCTGCTGCGGCGTGCGCGCCTGGGCCTTCACCAGCGCGTCCCAGGTGTGCTTCAGGTCCAGCATCATCGCCCACATCTCGCCGCGCGGGGTCAGCCCTGCCTGCGCCAAAAGCGCCGGGTCGATGCGCGTCTCCTCGTTGCCCAGCTCCTTGAGGCCGAGCGCGTTGGCCAGCCGCCGCGCCGGATCGATGGTCAAGACCAGCACGCGCTGCCCGTCCATGGCCGCGCGCAGGGCCAGCGCCGCCGCGGTGGTGGTCTTGCCGACGCCGCCCGAGCCGACGCAGCAGATCACTTGGTGGCCGCGCAACACCTCCCGCAGCGGCTTCACAGCGCGCCCTCCAGCGCGTGGGCGATCTTCCCGATGGCGGCGGCGCCGAAGCCGCGCACGAAGAGGTAAGGCAGCGAGACCAGCTTGCGCTGCACCTGCGCGCGCAGCAGGCCCTCGTAGTGAGTGGAGAGCGCCGCCCGCGACTCGTGGTTGTCGGCCGCCTCTCCGGCCGCCAGCAGCATCGGGCCGCCGCGGGTCACCTGCGCAAGCTCGGCGGCGGGGAAGCGCGAGGCGAAGGCGCCGTTGAGGAAGAGCGGCCCCGCCGGAAAGCCGTGCTTCTGCAGCGCGGCGGAGAGCTCGATGGCTTCGTTGGCCGGCATCTCCTCCGGCAGCGTGACGATGCAGACGGCGCACTTTTCGGGATCGGCCAGCATCGACTGCATCCCGCGCATGTCGCGCGCGAGCGGGCCGTCCTGCACCAGGCGGAGGAAGACCTCGGGCACGGTGAGGAAGGTCAGCCCGTGGCCGGTGGCCGGCGCGTCGAGGATGACCAGGTCCCAGCGCGGGCGCCCGCGGTCCTCGTCGCGGGCGGCGTGCCACCAGACCTTGCCCAGCATGACGATCTCGGAGAGCGAGGGCGCGGCGGCGAGGAAGTAGCGCGCGGCGGCGTTCTCGAAAGCGATTATACAAAGTTTCATATTTGATGGTCATGAGCGCGTACTCGCGCATCGCCTCGCGCGGGCGCACGTGCACGCTGTAGAGGTTGGGGAAGAGCTCGCGGATCTGCGTGCCCGACGCAGGCCGCCCGAAGAAGTCGGCGACGCGCTCGCGCGCCACCACCTCGCAGACCAGCACTTTCTTTCCCCGCTTCGCCGCGGCCAGCGCCAGCGCGGCGGACACCGTGCTCTTGCCGGTGCCGCCCTTCCCCGTGACCACCACGAGGCGTCGATCGAGGAGAGCGGGCTCGCTCATGGGGCGCGGGACTGTAGTGGCGGCTCCCGGACCCGTCAACCGCGCCTTGACTTGATGCGGCAGGACACTACATTGCGCGAAGACCTGCCGGGAGCGCCGATGCTGCGGGAGAATGCCGTGTTCAAGAAGATGATCGCCACGGGCGAAGAGCGGATGAGCAAGATCGCCTCCCAGCTTCTCGGCAACGAGAAGTTCATGGGCGCGCTGCAGAAGGCGGTGACCGCCGGCATCGAGGCCAAGGGCACGCTCGAGCGCGCGGCGCAGACGGCCATGTCGGCGATGAACCTGCCGACGGCGACCGACGTGCAGAAGCTGGAAGGGAAGATCGCCGAGCTGGAGAAGGTCTTCGAGGGGCTGTCGGCGAAGATAGCGGATTTGAAGAAGTAGGTTTCAGACCTCAGGCTTCAGGCTTCAGGCCTCAGGCTTCAGGCCAGAAGCGAGACTGCGTCGGACTGGGGCAGGCCGTCCACAAAGAGGATTCGGTTTTGTGGATGGGCCGGGATGCGCGGGCCTGGCGTCAGGATGCCGGCGAAGTTGAGTGGGTCGCAGGCGCTCAGGCTGATGCGCTCCTCACCATGCTTCGGAATCTTGCGGATGGCGCGCAGCGCGTCCACGGCTTCGGGCAGCGCGAACTGCTCGCCGGAGAAGGCCTGCGCGAAGCGGCCGCCGCGGATCTCGCCGCGGGCTTCCAGGCGTCGGTACACTTGCAACAGCTCGCGCCAGGGACGGCAGCGCGGCTCCCGCTGCAACAGATCGCGGAAGACGATCCCGTAGCGGCGCAGGTATTGGGCAGCGAGCTTTTCCAGCCACTCGGGCGGCGCGCCCAAGAGCGCGCGCGGCGTGGGCAGCTCGACTTCCACGGGCCGCAAGAGCGACCAGCGCCCCGATGCGCCCGGCGCCTTTGCGTCGAGCAA
>JANXXR010000703.1 GCA_025350525.1 Deltaproteobacteria bacterium | reverse complement strand
ACGCCAAGGGACAGACCGTCAACCGCACTCCCGGCATCGGGATGATCGGCGGCTGCACCGACACGAACGAGTTCAACTTTCTCCAGTGGAAAACGAGCACGTCGTGGGGAGTGCCCTACCGCGACACCCAGGCCCGGGTATGACACGCGCCCACGGTGGCCAGTTTGGCCGCCACGTTCGGACGCGGTGCCATGACCAACGGCTGGGTCGACATCAAGAACGCCGACGTCGTCCTCATCATGGGCTCCAACGCCGCCGAGAACCATCCCTGCGGCTTCAAGTGGGCCATCGAGGCCAAGAAGGTCCGCAGCGCCAAGCTGGTCAATGTCGACCCGCGCTTCACCCGCACCTCGGCGGTGAGCGATGTCTACGCGCCCATCCGCCCGGGCACCGACATCGCCTTCTTGAACGGCATCATCCGGCACGCCCTCGCCACCGGCCGCTTCCACGAGGACTACGTCAAGCTGCACACCAACGCGACCTACGTGATCTCCGACAAGTTCGGCTTCAACGAGGGCCTCTTCTCCGGCTTCGACGAGGCCACCGGCCAGTACGACAAGTCCAGCTGGGCGTACGAGGCCGACCCCAAGAGCCAGGCCTATTCGGTCGACCCGGAGATGAAGAACCCGCGCTGCGTGTTCCAGCTCTTGAAGAAGCATGTCGAGCGCTACACGCCCGAGATGGTCGAGCGGATCTGCGGCACGCCCAAAGAGGAGTTCCTTAAGGTCGCCGACGTGGTCACCTCCACCGGCAACGCCCAGCGGGTCGGCACTATCATGTATGCGCTGGGCTGGACGCAGCACTCCACCGGCGTGCAGATGATCCGCGCCGCGGCCACCATGCAGCTCTTGCTCGGCAACGTCGGGCGGCCGGGAGGCGGCGTGAATGCGCTGCGCGGGCACTCCAACATCCAGGGCGCCACCGACATGGCGGGCACCTTCGAGATCCTCCCCGGATACCTGGCCACGCCGCGCGGAGAATTGACCAATCTGCAGACCTATCTCACCAAGGTCACGCCCACCACGCTCAACCAGCAGAACTGGGCGAGCATGAACTACTTCAGCAACTATCCGAAGTTCATGGTCTCGCTGCTCAAGGCCGCCTATGGAAAGGCCGCGACCAAAGAGAACCAGTGGGGCTACGACTGGCTGCCCAAGACCGACGGCAACTATTCGTGGATGTATCTCTTCGACGATATGTACCGGGGCAACAGCCCGGGGCGCGCGGGCGGCACCGAGCCCGGGCCGGAGGGATTCATCACCTTTGGAATGAATCCGGTCGGCATCGGGCCCAACAGCTCGAAGATGATCAATGCGCTCTCGAAGTTGAAGTGGATGGTGGTGGGCGAGAACTACGAGATCGAGACCGCCACCTTCTGGAAGGCGCCCAAGGAGTACGGCGGGCCCGACTCCTCGCAGATCCAGACCGAGGTCTTCCAGCTTCCCTGCTCCGGCTTCGCCGAGAAGGACGGCACTTTCACCAACTCGGCGCGCTGGCTGCAGTGGAAGTGGAAGGCCATCGACCCGCCGGGGCAGGCGAAGACCGACCAGGAGATCCTGGCGCGCATCTTCCTCGCCGTCCGCGATCTCTATCGCAAGGAGGGCGGCGCTCTGCCCGAGCCGGTGCTCAACATGACCTGGGCCTATACCAATCCGGTCAATCCCGATCTCGGCGAGGTGCTGAAAGAGATCAATGGAAAGGCATTGACCGATATCAAGGATCCGAAGGACCCGACCAAGGTCATCCGCAAGGCGGGCGAGCAGTTGGCGGGCTTCGGCGAACTGCAGGACGACGGCAGCACCGCCAGCGGCAACTGGCTGCATACCGGCGTCTACACCGAGGCGGGCAACCTGGCGCAGCGGCGCAACAACGCCGACCCGACCGGCCTCGGCATGTTCCACCAGTGGGCCTTCTCCTGGCCCGCCAACCGGCGCGTCATGTACAACCGCGCCTCCGCCGACAAGGACGGCAAGGCCTGGGACCCGACCCGGCCCGGCATCGTCTGGAACGGCGAGAAGTGGGTGGGCGACGTCCCCGACATCAAGCCCGACTCGCCGCCCGGCCAGTTCGGCGCCTTCATCATGAATGCCGAAGGGGTGGGGCGGCTCTTCTCGCCGTCCCTCGCCGACGGTCCCATGGCCGAGCATTACGAGGCCACCGAAGCGGCCATTGAAAATCCATTACATGCCAAGGTGACCTCCAACCCGGTCTCGATGGGGCTCCTCAAGAAGTTCAAGTCCGACAAGGACAAGCTGGGCAGCCGCGAAGACTTCCCGGTGGTCTGCACCACCTATCGATTGACCGAGCATTACCATTACTGGACCCACCACACCGCCGCGCTCAATCAATTGCAGCCGGGCTTCTTCATTGAAATTCCCGAAGCGCTCGCCAGGGAAAAGGGCATCGTCAATGGCGGCCAGGCGCGGGTCACTTCGGCGCGCGGATCGATCCAGGGTGTGGCCATGGTGACCAAGCGGCTGCGGCAGCTGAAGATCGACGGAAAGCAGGTCTGGCACATCGGCTTCCCGCTGCATTGGGGATATGCCGGCGATCCGAAGCACCTGGGGCCGCTCGCCAACTTCCTCACGCCCACCGCGATGGATCCCAACACCTGGACGCCGGAGTTCAAGACCTTCCTCGTCAAGCTGGAGAAGGCCGAAGGGAAGGTGGCCTAGATGGGCGCCATCCAGGGGTTCGAGATCCGCCGCTCCTCGGCCTCGCTGCGCGGGAGCGCCACCCAGCTGCGCACGCTGCCGGTGGTGGCCAAGTACATCGACACCTCCACCTGCATCGGCTGCAAGGCCTGCGAGGTGGCCTGCCAGGAGTGGAACGATCTGCCCGTCTCCCAGACCGAGCAGGTGGGCACCTACCAGACGATGCCCAGCCTGCAGGCCAGCTACTGGAACCTGATCCAGTTCCGCGAGGTGGATTACCAGGGCGGCGTCGCCTGGCTGATGCGCAAGGATCAGTGCATGCACTGCGCCGACCCGGGCTGCCTCGCCGCCTGTCCCGCACCCGGCGCCATCGTGCAGTACCAGAACGGCATCGTCGACGTCGATCCGGAGAAGTGCATCGGCTGCGGGCTCTGCGAGCCGGGCTGTCCGTTTGATGTGCCCCGCTACAGCGAGCGCACCAACAAGATGGCCAAGTGCACGCTCTGCGTCGATCGCGTCGAGGTGGGCCTCGAGCCCGCCTGCGTGAAGGCCTGCCCGACCGGCTGCCTGCAGTTCGGCGACAAGGACACGCTGCTGGCCTATGGCAAGCACCGGGTCACGGCGCTGAAGGAAGGCGGCTTCGCCGAGGCCGCCGTCTACGATCCGCCCGGGGTCGGCGGCACCAGCGTCATCACCGTGCTGCGCCACGGCGACCATCCCGAGTGGTACGGCCTGCCGAAGGATCCGACGGTGCCGGTGGCGGTCAGCCTGTGGAAGCGGATCCTGCATCCGCTCGGCTTCATCGCCATGGGGGCGGCCCTCTTCGGCACGCTCGGACACTTCATGACGGTGGGCCCGAAGAAGCCCAAGGACACCTCGACCACCAGCGGAGGTGAGGTATGAGCGACGCCAGCGTTCCCGCTTCCGCTCACCCGGCGGCGCCCGGGCCCAGCATCATGCGGCTGGCCGTCCACCGCGAGGACGTGGCCGTCGGCGACGAGATCGTCCGCCACCGGCTCCTCTCCCGGGTCATCCACTGGGTGGTGGCGCTCTTCTTCATGGTGGCGCTGCTCACCGGCATGCCCATCTACTCGCCGGTCTTCGGCTGGATGGCCACGCTCTTCGGCGGCCTCTCCGTCTGCCGCTGGCTGCACGCCTGGTCGGGCATCGCCTTCTCGGTTGCGTCCGCGGTGATGGTCCTCCACTGGCTCTCCGACATGAAGCTGGTCCCCCACGATCTCAAGTTCAACCTCGTCCAGTACATGCAGTTCTCGGCTGCCGAGGATCCCGAGATCGGCAAGTACAACCCCGGCCAGAAGCTCTTCTTCTGGACCATCCCGCTGGTGACGCTCATGGTCCTGCTCTCGGGGATTCCGCTCTGGTGGCCGACCAAGTTCGGCTCCACGCTCCGGCAGGTCTGCATCATCGTCCACGACGTCGGCTTCATCATGTGGTTCGTGGCCATCGTCGGCCACGTCTACCTCGGCACCGCCGCCGAGCCCGGGACCTTCCGCTCGATGACGCGCGGCACGGTGACCAAGGCCTGGGCGCGCTTGCACCACCCGAAATGGTTCAGGGACGTGACGGGTGATCGAAAAGAGTGACCCGCGGGCTGTGTCTCAGTCGGTAGTGCGCGCGTGCGAGGAGCGCGCCGCGCGGGCAAGCGAGCTGGCCGGACTGTTCACCGCCGCGGCCGAGCCCCTGCGCTTTGCCGAAGGGCTCTTCCGCGCCCAGGCCGATGCGGCGCGCCGGCTGACTCCGGACTTCGCCAAGGCGGTGGAGGCGTCGCGCTCGGTCATCGACTACGTCGCGGCGCAAGGCCCCTCGGCGCTGGCCGCGGACGCGCGCGGCTTCCAGAGCGATCGGCTGCGCGCCTACTGGGGCGGGATGCTCGAGTTCGATTACCTCTCGCGGGCCGCGCTGCAGCCCTACGCGCGCTTCCTGCGCGAGCGCGGCATCGCGCTCGAGCGCCCCGAAGGACCGTGCTCGGCGTGCGGCGGCGCGCCCTGGATCGCGGCGCGGCGCGGGGGAGGCGGCCCCAACTCCGACGGCTCGGCGCGCAGCCTGCTCTGCGCCTTCTGCGCGCTGGAATGGCAGCTGCCGCGCATCCGCTGCCCCGCCTGCGGCGAGGAAGATCCCGGCAAGCTCCCCAACTACGCCGCGCCCGAGCACCCGGCGGCGCGCATCGAGGCCTGCGAGACCTGCCGCGCCTACGTGAAGTCGATCGATCTCTCCAAGGACGCGCGCCCGCTGCCGGAGGTGGACGACCTGGTCTCGCTCTCGCTGGATCTGTGGGCGCTGGAGCAGGGCTTCACCCGGCTCGAGCCGGGGCTGGCCGGGCTCTAGCCAGCGCTTAGCCAGCGCTAGCCGAGCAGCAGATTGTCGGGCTCCGGCTCGTCGGGAGGCAGCGCGGCCTTCCACAGCTCGGCCAGGCTCTCCTGCGAGTTGGCCATCAGCCCGCCTTCGCCACGGTAAAAAGTCCGGCTGCCGACCTCCACCAGCACGATGGCGCCCGCGTCGAGCTGGATGCGCCAGGCGGCCAGGGTCACGCCGCCCTCCCGTATGCGGATCTGGATTCGCTCCCGGGAATGGACTTGCGGCGCCGTGGGCATCTTCGCATCATACCCGGCTCCGAGGAGACCGCCATGCCCGAGATCGCTTATCTCTCGAAGGTCCGCGTCGAACGCGTCAAGGGTTCGCTGCGCCACGCCTTCCTTCCCGAAGAGCCGCAGCCGGTGAAATTCGGCACCCACGGCGCGGTGGCCAAGCACTACGGCGCCAAGGAGGGACAGTACGAGCCGCACGCCACCACGCTGGATTACCTGGTGGCCGCCGCGGCGGGTTGACTGGCCGGAACTTTCGGAGGCGCGCTGGAGGCGCGTCAAATCCCCGCATCCGCCGGGAAGCTGGTCGCGGAAGCCACAGGCGAAGTGGAATTGGAAGGCGCGACGCTGGTGATCAAGCGGATCCACGTCCGCCTGCTGCTCGAATGCACGCCCGACCAGCGCGCGACGGTGGAGAAGGTCCACGGCTTCTATGCGCAGTCGTGCCCCATCTATCGTTCGATCCATCCGCAGATCGCCACCACCTCCGAGGTGGTCTTCCGCTGAGCGGCGCCGGGCGTGATAGGTTCCATTGCAGCCAAGGGGAGCTCAATGGATTGGTATCTCGCCGTATTGAAAAAGTATGCCGAATTCTCGGGCCGCGCCCGGCGCAAGGAATACTGGATGTTCGCGCTGGTCAACCTTCTCGTCAGCGTGGTCATCGGCGTGCTCGCGAACATGGTGAGCGCGCTCAGCGTCCTCCCCTGGGTCTATATGCTCGCGATCTTCACCCCCCACCTCGCCGTGGGAGTGCGCCGCCTGCACGACACGGGGCGCAGCGGCTGGTGGGGGTTGCTCGCGCTGATTCCGCTGATCGGGACCATCATCGTCCTCGTCTTCTTCTGCCAGGACAGCCAGCCGGGCGACAACGCCTATGGGCCCAATCCGAAGACTTCGGCGCCCATCGAAGCCATGCCCGCGACTTAGGGCAGCGGCGTCCCGCTGATCGAGGCGTCGAGGATCTCGATGGGGTGCGCGGCCGGCAGCGACTGGCCGCGCTCCCGCAGGATCTTCTGGATCTGCATCGTGCAGCCGGGGTTCGCGCTCGCCAGCAGATCGGCGCCGGTGGCGAGGACGTTGTCCACCTTGCGGGCGCCGATCTGTTCGGCGCTCCCGGGCTCCACCAGGTTGTAGATGCCGGCGCTGCCGCAGCACTGGCCTCCGTCGGGAACTTCCAGCAGCGTCAGCCCCGGAATGCCCGCCAGCAGTTGCCGCGGCTGCGCGAAGATGCGCTGCGCGTGCTGCAGGTGGCAGGCGTCGTGGAGCGCGACCCGCCGCTGCAGCGGATGGCGCCTGGCCCGCGGCGGCAGCGCGGCGAGGAACTCGTTGACGTCGCGCACCTTGGCGGAGAAGGCCCGCGCCTCGTCCGTCTGCAAGATGCGCCCATAGTCTTTCAGGTGCGAGCCGCAGCCGGCGGCATTGATGATGATGGCGTCCACCTGCTCGCCCGAAAGCATTTGCATGAGGCTGCGGGCAAACTCGACCGACTCGTGCTCGCGCCCCGCGTGCATGCTGAGCGCGCCGCAGCAGCCCTGGCCGCGGGGAATCACCACCTCGCAGCCTTCCGCCGAGAGCACGCGCAGGGTGGCCTCGTTGACGCCGGGATTGAAGACGCGCTGCACGCAGCCCGCGATCACCGCCACTTTCAGCCGCCGCTCGCCCTGCGCCGCCACGCGCTCCGGCAGCGTGGCGAAGAGGTTATGCGCCGTCACCTTTGGCTGCAGCGCCTCCATCTCCCGCAGCCGCGCGGGCAGGAGCGGAAGCAGCGTGTGGCGCAGCAGCCACTGCAGCCCGCTCAGGCTGTAGACGAGCAGCAGCACGACCAGCGCCTTGAGCCGCTTCGGATAGGGAAAGAGCGAGAAGATCATGGCGCGGTGCAGCCGGTCGAAGAGCCCGCGCGCATAGGTGCGCTCCACCAGCGCGCGGGTCTCCTCGATGAGCACGTCGTAGCGCACGCCCGACGGGCAGGCGGTGACGCAGGCCATGCAGCCGAGGCACTTGTCGAAGTGGCCGGCGACGGCGGGCGTCATCTCCAGCGTCCCGGCGCGCAGGCCGCGCATCAGATCGATGCGGCCGCGGGGCGAGTCCAAATCCTCGCCCCAGTTGACGTAGGTCGGGCAGGTGGGCAGGCAGAAGCCGCAGTGCACGCAGTCGTCGATCAGCTCGCGCTCGGGCGCCCTGGCCTGCCCCGCGCCGCCGCCTTGCTTCTGGCCCAATGCACCGGTGTCGAGCGCCACCTAGATTCCTCCCAGGAAAGTTCCCGGAGCGAGCCGGCCTTCGGGGTCGAGCCGCGCCTTCATCGCCCGGTGCAGCGGGAGCGCCGCAGGCGGCGGGCCGAAGTCCGCGCCGTCCACCAGCCAGCCGCCCAGCGCCGCGAGGGCAGGGCGCGCGCTGCCGGCCGCGTTTGCGAAGCCCAGCCCCAGCGTCGGATACCAGGAGATCTCGCCGCCGGCGAAGGCGGCCTCCACCTCCGCAAGCTGCGTGGGCAGCGCCCCGAAGCGCACGCTGCCGCGGGCGGCCTGGTGCGCGGCCCAGAGCGACTCGGGCGCCTCCTCGAGATCGCGCAGCTTGTCCCGCTGCTGCACGACGCCGGCGCGGAAACCTTCGAAGCGGAGCGCCACTTCCCAGCCGCCGCCGCTGCGCGTGGCCAGCATCGCCGCCGGCTCCAGCTGCAGGCTGCGCAGCTTGCGCACCAGCTCGATCACCGCCGCGGCGGAGAGGCGGCGCGCCACCAGATCGACGCGGTGCTCGGGCAGCGGATGCACCCGGAAGGTCACGGTGGCGATCATCC
>JANXXR010000664.1 GCA_025350525.1 Deltaproteobacteria bacterium | reverse complement strand
CCCGAGACATCCGCGAGACCTTCGCCCGCATGGCCATGAACGACGAGGAGACCGTGGCCTTGACCGCGGGCGGCCACACCTTCGGCAAGTCCCACGGCGCCGCCAACCCCGGCGAGTACGTCGGCCCCGAACCCGAGGCTGCCGGCATCGACGAGCAGGGCCTGGGCTGGAAGAACAGCTTCGGCAGCGGCAAGGGCTTGCACGCGATCACCAGTGGCATCGAAGGCGCCTGGACCCCCAATCCGATCAAGTGGGACAACGGCTACTTCGAGACGCTCTTCGGCTACGAGTGGGAGCTGACCAGGAGCCCCGCCGGCGCCCACCAGTGGAAGCCCAAGGCCGACGCCGGGGCGGGCACCGTGCCGGACGCACACGATCCGTTGAGGCGCCATGCTCCGATGATGACCACGGCCGACATGGCCATGCGCGTGGACCCGGCCTACGAGAAGATCTCGCGGCACTTCATGGCGCATCCGGAGGCCTTCGCCGACGCGTTTGCCCGCGCCTGGTTCAAGCTCACCCACCGCGACATGGGCCCTCGCCCGGTACCTGGGGCCGCTCGTTCCCGAGGAGGTCCTGATCTGGCAGGACCCGATCCCCGCGGTCGACCACGCGCTGATCGACGCGCACGACATCGCCGCCCTGAAGGCCAAGGTCCTCGCCTCCGGACTTTCGATCTCGCAGCTGGTGACGACGGCCTGGGCCTCCGCATCGACGTTCCGCGGCAGCGACAAGCGAGGAGGCGCCAACGGGGCGCGCATCCGGCTCGCTCCGCAGAAGGGCTGGGAGGTCAACGAGCCGGCCCAACTCGCGAAGGTCCTCGCCGCGCTGGAGGCGATCCAGCGCGAGTTCCATTCCGCGCAGTCCGGCAAGAAGGTCTCGCTGGCCGACCTGATCGTGCTGGGCGGCTGCGCGGCCGTGGAGGCTTCTGCGAAGGAGGCGGGCCACGACGTGCAGGTGCCCTTCACGCCGGGGCGGATGGACGCGCGTCGCAGGACCAGACCGACGTGCACTCGTTCGCGGTGCTCGAGCCGGCCGCGGACGGCTTTCGCAACTACCTCAGCGAAGGGCTCGAGGGCTCGCAGGCGGAGCTGCTGGTAGAAAGGCGCAGCTACTGACCCTGACCGCCCCCGAGCTCACGGTGCTCATCGGCGGGCTGCGCGCGCTCAATGCCAACGCCGGGCAGGCCCGACACGGCGTGTTCACCAAACGTCCGGGCACGCTGACCAATGACTTCTTCGTGAACTTGCTCGACATGAACACGAAGTGGCAGAAGTCGGCCAATGCACCCGGCGTCATCGAGGGGCGCGATCGGAAGACCGGCGAGCTCAAGTGGACCGGCACCGTCGTCGATCTCGTCTTCGGCTCGAACGCCCAGCTCCGTGCGCTCGCGGAGGTGTACGCGTCCAGCGACGCGCAGCCGGCGTTCGTGCGCGACTTTGTGGCGGCCTGGAGCAAGGTGATGAACCTGGATCGCTTCGACCTCGCGTAAGCGGGAGCCGAGGCGTTCAGGAGCTTGAATCAGGTAGAGGCTGCGTGCTGGGTCCAGCGGCGGCACGTTCGACGCGACCAACAAAACGGGCCGCCTCCCGAGGGAGCGCGGCCCGAGTTGTGTGACACATTTGCAGACCTCGCCCGGCCGGAGTCCGGCAGCAGGGAGGGGAACCGCGAGGTTCCGCTTAAGGCGAGTAGGCCATCGACAGGTGCAGCGCCAGATCGAGCGTGAAATTGCCGACCGCGCCGCTCGCCGGGTCGGCAGTCCCGACGATCACGGCGGTCGCCTTGCCCGAGCCCTTGATGGTGGAGAGCACCAGCGCGTCGATCGCCGGGTTGCCGACCAGGTGCACCTTGGTGCCCACCGTGACCGAGACGTTGGTGAGCGTGCCGAGCATGACGTCCTGCGAGCCGTCTGCGGCGCCGCCGTCGGGGCGCAGCTTCATGGTGCCGTTGATGGTGGTGACGTTGTTGCCCGAGCCGATCGACGAGACGGTGGCGTCGAGGTACTCGAGCGAGAGGTCCTGCACGTTGGCCTTGTGGGCCTGCACCTCGGCCTGCGTCGACAGGTCGATCGGGATCGCCTGGTTCACCGCCGAGCCCGTGAACGAGACGACGGTACCGTTCTTTGGATAGGTGAAGCTGAGGTTGACGGTGCAGGCGACGATGGCGCCGGCCGCGAGGATTCCGAGGGTGAGGCGGGTGAGCTTGGCGTTCATGTGTGGGCTCCTTCGTTTCGATTCGGACTGCTTCTAGACGCTCGAGACCTGCGTTCTTCCTGGGCGGCCACGGGTGATTTTCCCTCTGTGGACCGGAGCGGAGTGCGCGCTGCGGCGCACTGGTGGGCGCCCTCGGCAGAGCAGGCCACCCGCGCGGCGGCCGGCGGTGTCGGAAGGCAAAAGCCGAGACCTGCCTTCGCGCCTTTCAACTCTTCAGCGCAGCAATGGAGTCGCGCGGAGCCGCTGAGCGCGTCAATCTACGCGGTAAGATGGAGCGATGAGCGCAGCAGTCCCATTGAGTGAGGCAACGGCGCTGCGGGTAATGGCGCTCTTCAGCGGCGACGCCGCGCGCGCGGCCGAGCAGCTCCTCGTCCACCAGTGCGGCTCGAACCTGCCCTACTGCGAGGACACGGATGCCGCCGGAATGGAGAGGATCAGATTCGCGGCGCTGAAGGCGAGCGGCGGCGATCTCGCCAAACTCCGCACGGCCATCGAGTTGGGGAAGATAGACTGGCGCGACCTGCTGGTCGAAGCTGGCTTTGCCGACGATCCGCAGGAGCACGAGCGCTGGGATCCGGGTCGGCTCGTGACGGTTGGCGAGGAGAGGGACGATTGCTGATTCGGTCTGTTCGCCTTGCTGGGGTGTTCCTGGGCGCGGCCGCCATTCTGTATTTCTGGGCGGGGCACCACTATTCGGGGACGCCCCCGCCGGCGCTGCCAGGCGAAAGCTGCGATGGCGGCTTGTGGAGTCACGTCTATCGGCCGAAGCGGTTGCGCATCCTCTCGCCCTGCACGTCGGTCGTGGGCCGCGTCGTCTCGGTACAGCGCGCGGAGGACGGCGATCTGCACATCGAGCTCGAGCCCGACGATGCCTCAGTCCTCAACCTCGTCAATGCGATGCACGGCGGGCGCCACCTGGTGGCGGAAGTCGTCTGCGAGCATGCGCCCGAGCGAGACGACATCAAGGCCGTCTGCGCGGGACTGGCACAGGGCGTCGCTGCCCCGGCGGTGGGCGAGCGCGTCCGCGTGACGGGCTCGTACGTGACCGATCGCGAGAGTGGGTGGAACGAGGTGCATCCGGTCGCGCGCATCGACAAGTTGCGTTGAGCCCCCAACTGATGATGAAGCGCAAAGCACCCAATCACGCGTTTAGGGCAACCGCGAGCGGCGGCGGCGCTCCCTTCATGCCGGCAGCGTTGAGATCTTCAACGATGGCGTGGCGAACGTTGTTGAGCATGTCGAGGTAATCCCCCGCGTTGGCCCACGGCATGACGGTGAACTCGAGGCCGCGGGGGCCGAGCCCCGACAAGGCCACCGCGACCGCCGGCGTCGCGAGCACGAGCTTCGCGCGCGTCGCCGCCTTTTCGAGGAGCGCCACCGCTTGGCGCGCGTCGGTGCCGAAGGCGAGGACGACCTGCACCTGGCCTCGCAGCGTTCCGAGCTTGGTGAAGTTGATGATGCTCGCGCCCGTCACGGCGCCGTTCGCGATGATGATGGTCTCGTTGTCGCCGGTGACGAGCGTCGTCGCGAAGAGCCCGATGTCTGAGACCACGCCCGTGTGCGCCGCCGCGGTGACCTTGTCTCCGATGTTGAAGGGGCGAAACAGGAGAATCATGACGCCGCTTGCGAAGTTCCCGAGACTCCCTTGCAGCGCGAGGCCGATCGCCAACCCGGCGGACGCGAAGACGGCGACGAGGCTCGTCGTTTGCAACCCGACGGCCCCGAGCGCGGTGATGACGGCGACCGCGAGCAGCGCGTACTGCACCATCGAGGCCACGAACCCCGCGAGCGCTTGATCGAGCTTGCGATGACTGAACGTCCGCCGGGTCAAGCGATACGCCCATTTGCTCACGATCCATCCGACGACGAAGATCGCGATGGCGATGAGGATGCTCGTGGCGAGGGGCATGTACGGCTTCATGGCTTCGGGGATTGGAATGGCGTCCATGCGCTCCGGCCTATCACACCAAGGCATCGCATGCGGCGCCATGCGAGTGCCGGACGTCGCTCACGGTTTCGTGCTGGTCGGCGAGGCGGGGGCAGGTTCAGTTGACAAGAGTGGATCGGATATCCCCGGATTGACCACCCTCGGCACTTGAACACCTGCCCATGATCCACTCTAGATTCTTTGAATGCTAAACCTAATGAAGCAATGGGTTCCCGCGATCGCGTTCTACGCCGCAGGAGCAATCGCGCCCGCCATCGTCATTGTCTTGCTCAGCCGGTAGCGGCGGCGAACCCTCAGGAGTGCTGGCGAGCCGAACGAAGCGCGCATCGGCGCGCGGGCTCAAAGGGCTCAGCTCCACGGTGTAGTAGGGTGCGGGCCGTGAACCCGGCAAGAGAGGCGAGGAAGCTCCTTCATGCCCGCGATTTCGGCGTGCTGGCAACCCAGTCGCGCGAGGTGCCCGGCTATCCCTTCGGGTCGATCACGCCCTACGTGCTCGACGACGACGGGCAGCCGCTCCTCTTGATCGCATCCATCGCGCAGCATACCCGGAACATCGCGGCCGACCCGCGCGTCTCGCTCACCATCTGGGAGGAGGGTCTTGCCGATCCCCAGGCCGGTGCGCGCCTGACCTGGATTGGCGACGCCGCGACGACCGGCGGCGGTGATGCGAGCGCGAGGGCCCGGTACCTGAGGTACTTTCCGTCGTCCGCGGGGCACTTCGACGCCCACGACTTCTCGCTCTACCGGATTCTCCTGAAACGCGGCCGTTTCATCGGCGGCTTCGGCTCCATCCACTGGATCGAGCCCGCTGCGATGCGTCTGGCCAACCCGTTGCTTGCGGCGGAGGCCGGAATCATCGCGCACATGAACGGCGATCACGGGGGCGCGCTGCGTTCTTACTGCAGGGCATTCAAGAAGCTCGAGGTGAGCGATGCAGTGATGGTCGGGATCGACCCCGAGGGCTTCAACGTCCTCGCCGACGGGCGCCGCGTCCGCTTCGACTTCGAACAGCCCGTGCACAGCGCCGAGGAAGTCCGCAAGGTGATGGTCGCGCTCGCACGCGCGGCCAGGTGAGCCTCAACGACCAGGCAGCCAGCGCCTCCCGCGCCGCCGCCGGCACACGCAGCGGCGCGCAGGAGACGTAGTCAGCTTGAGCTGGTGGCAGACCAAGGCGATCACGAACAGTCAGAGAATTGAGCCGGTCGCGCCAACGTCGCGGAGCTCAGCTAGGAATCCGCGAACGCCGCTCCGGCGCTTTAAGCAATTGGCCGAAGTTCGACTGGCCGCAGAAGATGGCTCCCCGAACCTCGCGAGTATCGAACCTGGCCGCTCCTCTCGGACCTCTTGGAGATTTCAGAGCGGCAGCCGAATCCGGCGGAGCAGCCCGGCCTGACCCGCGCCGAGCAGTACCGGGCTGCGCTGAAAGCGCGATCCGGCTGAAGCGCGCAGAGGTTGCACGTCGATTCGGCGTCTCGCGCGCCGCCATCACGCAGGCGCTCGCGCGCGTCAACTACAGGCCGCGCTAGTTGCGCTTGTAGCGAAGCGCCCCGATGAGCGCCGCCAATGCCGGAGGAGTCTGCCGTCGGCTGGGGTGATAGAGGTAGTAGCCGGGGAAAGCCGGGCACCACTTCTCCAAGGTCCGGTTGAGGCGCCCGGCGTCGAGATCCGCGGTCACTTCACTCTCGTAGACGTATGCCAGCCCTTGGCCCGCCAAGGCTGCCTCACGGATCAGGTCAGAGTTATTGAACACGAGCGGGCCGTCCACGCGGACCGCGAAGGGCCTGCCCTTCTCCTCGAAGTCCCAAGCGTAGAGGCCGCCGGAGCGTCCTTGCCGGTAGTTGATGCAGCGCTGGCCTGCCAGTTCGCGGGGAGTCCGTGGCATCGGGTGACGGGCGAAATACGAGGGCGCGCCTACGACGGCCATCCGGATGTCCGGCCCGATCCGGACCGCGATCATGTCCTTCTCAACGAGATCGCCGAAGCGGATCCCGGCGTCGATGCGGTTCGCGACAATGTCAGTCATTTTGTCGTCGATGAGCATCTCCACGCGGAGGTCGGGATGGGGCGCGAGGAAGCCCGACAAGGCAGGCATGACGACCGACGAAACGGCATGCTTGGTCGCCGTGATGCGGAGGGTGCCCGACAGCTTCCCGCGCAGGGCGCCCGCCGCGTCCACGCCGGAGGCGATCTCCGCCAATGCCGGGAGCAAGTGACGCAGGAGCGTCTCTCCCGGCTCGGTCGTAGATACCGAACGGGTGGTTCTCGAGAGGAGCCGCACCCCGAGGCGATCCTCCAAGGCTTTCATGGCATGGCTCAACGCCGACTGGGAGATTCCGAGCCTGGCCGCCGCGCGCGTGAAGCTGCCGTGCTCGGCGACGACAGCGAAGGCAGCCAGGTCGTAGAGGTCGTCTCGCTTCATTCATGCACCGCCTGCATAAGCGCAAGCAGTTTATATCAGGAGTCGAAATCGGGAACCAAGTGTCTGATGGGCAGCGAGAGGAGAAGGTCATGAGCAACAAGAAGATCTGGTTCATCACAGGAGCTGGACGCGGAATGGGCGTCGAGATCGCCAAGGCCGCGCTCGCCGCCGGCCACGCGGTCGTGGCGACGGGTCGCGACACCGTCCGCGTGTCGAAGGCCCTGGGTCCGTCGAACGACGTGCTCGCCGTGAAGCTGGACGTCACGAGCCGCGCCGATGCCGAGGCGGCCGTGCGCGCCGCTGTCGATCGGTTCGGCCGCATCGACGTTCTAGTCAACAACGCCGCCAACTTCTACGCGGGCTACTTCGAGGAGCTCACGCCGGAGCAGATGGATCGGCAGTTGGCGGCGAGCCTCATCGGCCCGATGAACGTCACCCGCGCTGTCCTGCCGGTGATGCGAAAGCAACACGCTGGGCACATCATCTCGATCTCCTCCTCCGCCGGGTTGTCGGGCTTCGAGTTCTGCAGCGCCTACGCCGCGTCGAAGTTCGGACTGGAGGGCTGGATGGAGTCGCTCACGCCCGAGGTCGCGCCGTTCGGCATCGCCACCACGATCGTCAATCCGGGTTTCTTCCGCACGGAGCTCCTCACCGACCAATCGACGAGCTACGCGCCCGCATCGATCGACGACTACAGCGAGCGCCGCGCACAGCAAATCGACTTCTGGAAATCGCAGAACGGCAAACAGGGCGGCGATCCCGAAAAGCTCGCGCGCGCGCTGGTGACCATCGCCGCGGAGGAGAAGCCACCGTCTCGCTTCATCGCCGGCGCCGACTCGATCGAGAAGAAAATCGCGGGGCTCCAGAAGCAGATCGGTGCCTACCGTGAGCTGTCGACCTCGCTCGCGTTCGACGAGGCCGGCGCGCCGGCGAAGGGAGCGCAATGAAACCTGAGAAGCCGCGGCAGCAACGGACCATGAGTCGCCGGGGCCTGTTGGCCGACGCGGCCCTCGTTTTGGCCGCGATGACCGCCTCTGCATCGTGCGCTTCGTCGGGGCCGCGCAGGGCGACGAGCAGGGGGAACAACCAGGCGCTCGGAGGGAACAACATGAAGACGCGCAAATTGGGAAAGCTCGAGGTCTCGGAGCTCGGCGCCGGGTGCATCAGCATCAGCGCGAACTACGGGCCGCCCGCGGACAAGAGCCAGGGCATCGCAGTCATCCGCGCGGCCTACGAACGCGGTGTCACGCTCTTCGACACCGCCGAAGTGTACGGCCCCCACACGAGCGAAGAGCTGGTTGGAGAAGCGCTTGCGCCCATCCGCGACAAGATCTCGATCGAGACCAAGTTCGGCTACGACATCGAAGCCGGTGGTCACAACAGCCACCCCGATCACATCAAAAAGGTGGTCGAGGGCTCGCTCAAGCGCCTGCGAACGGACCGCATCGATCTCTACTACCAGCATCGTGTCGACACGACGGTACCCATCGAGGACGTCGCCGGTGCGGTCAAGCAGCTGATCCAGCAAGGGAAGGTCCTGCACTTCGGCCTCTCGGAGGCAAGCGCGAAAACGATTCGCCGGGCGCATGCCGTCCAGCCGGTAAGCGCAGTCCAGACCGAGTACTCGATCATGAACCGCGATCCGGAGAAGAACGGCGTCCTCGCGACGTGCGAGGAACTGGGAATCGGATTCGTTCCGTGGGGACCGCTCGGAATGGGCTACCTCACGGGAAAGATCGACGCGCACACGACCTTCGAATCGAAGACGGATTTCCGGTCGGGTTTCGAGCGCTTCAGCGCCGAGAACCTCGCGGCGAATAAGCCGCTCGTCGATCTGCTCGCCAGGGTTGCGCAGCGAAAG
>JANXXR010000647.1 GCA_025350525.1 Deltaproteobacteria bacterium | reverse complement strand
CCCTTGAAGGCAAACGCGGAAGTGCGCGCCGCCACCCGCAGCCCCGGCACCTTGGCGAGAAGGTTGAGCAGCTCCTCGGAGAGGCCGTCGGAGAAATACTCCTGTTCCTTGTCCGAGCTGAGGTTGACCAGGGGCAGCACTGCGATCGAGGGGCCAGCCACCCCGGCGGTGGGCGCCACTGCCTCCCGCCGAAAAAAAAGGAAATACCAGGCCAGCCCCGGCGCGGCTCCCAGCAGCCCGATGCCGGCCAGCAGCAGGGCGGCACGCGAGCCGCGCAGCGCGCCCGGCTGCGTCCGTTCGATGCGGCCAGCGTTCACGTCGAAGATCCACGCCAGTCCGACGACGAGGGGAAAGCCGAGCGCCAGCGCGACCACGACGTAGGAGAGGACGGCGTCCGGCCAGTGCAGACCGTGCATGATCGGCTCGACGATCTGCAGCACTGCGAAGGCGCCGATGCCGTAGCCGACCAGCGCGCGGAAGACTCGACGGCGTTTCAGCTCATCGAAGAGGGAGGTCGAGGCAGGCTCCACGCGCACAGACTACTCCAGGCCGCGCCGACATCGACTGGCCTTCAGCGAATGAGCTCCTTCGCCTGCGCCAGCACCTGGTCGATCATCGGCGGCGTCAGCTTGCCGGTGTTCGTGTTCTGCTGGCTCACGTGGTAGCAGCCGAGGAGCACCGGCCCCTGCGGAATGCGCGCCACCGCGCCGTGGCCGAACTTCGGCAGCGGGCGCGGCAGCGTCAAGCCGCGCCGCGCGAATTGCTGCAGCGCCGCGCCCCACCCGATCGCGCCCAGCGCCAGCACCACCCGCACCGAGGGAAGGAGCGCCACTTCGGCGTCGAGCCAGGCCGAACAGCGCTTCAGCTCGATGGGCAGCGGCTTGTTGAGCGGCGGCGCGCAGCGACAGGGCGCGGTAATGAAGGCGTCTTCGAGCGCGAGGCCGTCGTCGCGATGGACGCTGGTGGGCTGGCTGGCGAAGCCCGCCCGGTGCAGTGCCGCGAAGAGGAAGTCGCCGCTGCGGTCGCCGGTGAACATGCGCCCGGTGCGGTTGGCGCCGTTGGCCGCCGGCGCGAGGCCGACGATGAGCAGCCGCGCTTTCGGATCGCCGAACCCCGGCACCGGCCGCGCCCAGTAGGTCCAGTCGCGAAAGCGGCGGACCTTGTTCCGCGCCGCCTCCTCGCGCCACGCCACCAGCCGCGGACAGGCGCGGCACTGGACGATCTCGGCGTGCAGCCGGGACAGCTTGCTCAATTTCCGCGCGAACCCCCGCGACCGCCGCCGCGCTGGCTGCCGCGCTTGGTCTCCTGCCCGCGCATGCCGAAGCCGCCGCCACCGCCCTTGCGCTCTTCCTTGCCGTGAGGCGTCCCGCGGAAGCCGCCGCCGCTGCCGAACTTGCTGCCTCCGCTCTGGCCGCGCTCCTGCGCTTCGTTGATGACCAGCGCGCGGCCGCCCAAGTCCTTGCCGTTCAGCTCGGAGATCGCCGACTGCGCTTGCGCATCGTCCTCCACGTCCACGAAGGCGAAGCCCCGCGACCGCCCGGTCTCCTTGTCGGTGACGATCTTCACCGAGTGGACGGTGCGGCCGCCGCCCGCGATCAGGTCGCGGACCTGCGCCTCGGTGACGTCGAAGGGAAGATTGCCGACGAAGAGTCGATTGCCCATGGCCTGTCCTTTGCGAAGTCCGCGGGGACCATATGACAGATCGAAGCATCGCGCGACGTGCTGTGGCATCTTCCGAAGCGTGCCCAACGAAGCCGTCCGCTTGAGAGGCGCCACCAAGCGCTACGGCGCCTTCACCGCGCTCGACAACGTCGATTTGGACATCCACCGCGGCGAGGTCTTTGCCCTGCTCGGCCCCAACGGCGCGGGCAAGACCACGCTCATCAACGTGGTCGCCGGCACCGCCCTCGCCACCGAAGGCACCGTCGAGGTGCTGGGGCACGACGTGGTCAAGGACTACCGCCTCACCCGCCGCGCGGTGGGCCTCGTGCCGCAGGAGATCAACTTCGATCCCTTCTTCACCGTCGAGGAGATCCTGCGCTTCCAGGCGGGCTACTTCGGGGTGCGGCTGCAGGACGAGCGCATCGTCGACATCCTCAAGAACCTGGGCCTGCTCGACAAGCGCCACGCCAACGCGCGGCAGCTCTCCGGCGGCATGAAGCGGCGCCTGCTCATCGCCAAGGCGCTGGTGCACCAACCGCCGGTGCTCTTCCTCGATGAGCCCACTGCGGGAGTGGACGTCGAATTGCGCCGCGACCTCTGGACCTACGTGAAGCGGCTGGCCGGCGAGGGCACCACCGTGGTCCTGACTACCCACTACCTCGAAGAAGCGGAGGAGCTGGCCGACCGCATCGGCGTGATCAAGAACGGAAAGCTCCTGGTGGTCGAGGACAAGAAGGAGCTGATCGCGCGCTACTCCAAGCGCACGGTGCGGCTCCTCCTCGAGCAGCCGGTGCTCCAGCTGCCGGCGTCGCTGCAGCTCTCGGGCGCGTCGCTGGCCGAGGAAGGCCGCGCACTGATTCTGGCGCCGGGCATCGGCGAGCCGCTGGGCGCGTCGCTGACGGCGGTGTCGGCTTCCGGCCTGCGCGTCGCCGACATCCAGACCCGCGAGCCCAGGCTGGAGAGCGTGATCCTCGAGCTGTTGCGATCGCAGACGCCGCTCGTGCACGTGCAGGGCAACGGCAAGACTGGCCTGGAGCGCCCGCTCCCGCCGCCGTCTGCGCCCTCGGTGCCAGGGCTGGGGATGCGCACGCTCTACCTGAAGGAGGTGAAGCGCTTTTTGCGCGTGCCGGGGCAGACGGTGCTCTCGCCGCTGATCACCACCGCGCTCTACTTCGTCGTCTTTGGCTGGTCGCTGGGTGGGCGGGTGCGCGAGGTGGAAGGTGTTCCGTATATCCGCTTCCTCGTGCCGGGCCTGGTCATGCTCGGCATCATCAACAATGCCTTTCTCAATACTTCGTCGTCGCTCTTCATCATGAAGCTGCAGGGCACCATCGTCGACCTGTTGGTCACGCCCTTGAGCTATCTGGAAATGCTCGCCGCCTTCCTCGCGGCGGGGACCACCCGGGCGCTGTTGGTCGGCGGGCTCACCTGGCTGACGGCGGTCTTCTTCGTCGGACCCTCGGTGCCGCATCCCTTCGAGGCCCTCCTGGCGGCGGCGCTGGTCTCGGTCTCCTTCGCGGCGGCGGGGCTCTTGGTCGCGCTCTGGGCCGACAAGTTCGAGCAGGTCAACTTCATCCCCACTTTCGTGATCACGCCGCTGGCCTTCCTGGGCGGCGTCTTCTATTCGGCCTCCATGCTGCCGCCGGCCTTCCGCGTGGTGCTGCACCTCAATCCCATCTATTACATGATTGAATCGATGCGCTATGCCCTGATCGGCGTCACCGCCGAGCCGCCCTGGCAGGGCTTCTTGGTGCTGGCCGTGCTCACCGCCGTCATGGTCGGCTGGGCGCTCCTGCTGCTCAAGCGCGGCTACAAGCTGCGCAACTGATTCATGGCGACCATCCTCTGCCC
>JANXXR010000600.1 GCA_025350525.1 Deltaproteobacteria bacterium | reverse complement strand
TGCGCTCGCAACCGTACTCGCGGGTGAACCCGCAGTTCAACCGTGAGCCACTGAAGGATGCCCTCAGGGAGGCGGACATCTCCTATGTCTTCCTCGGCCGAGAACTGGGTGCCCGCAGTGAAGATCGAAGCTGCTATCTCGACGGGAAGGTGCAGTACGACTGGCTCGCGAAGACAGACTTGTTCCAGGAGGGCCTGCGGCGGGTCATCGACGGCGCCGCTCATTACCGCATCGCGCTGCTCTGCGCTGAGAAGGATCCACTCACCTGCCATCGTACGATCCTGGTCGCCCGCCATCTCGTGGCACAAGGCCTCGGCACAGCCCACATTCTCGCAGACGGCAGTCTTGAGCCACACGAGCAGGCGCTCGATCGGCTTCTCAAGGAGGAGGGGGTCGGGAGCGCCGACTTCTTCAAACCGCGCCAAGAGTTGGTGGACGAGGCTTACGCGAAGCGTGGGAGCGACATCGCTTACGTCGAGAAACCGAATGCGGCGGACGCCGATGCCGCCGAGCGTTACGGACCATGAAGGTTTTCACTATCGGCTTCACGAAGACCTCTGCTGAATCGTTCTTCAGTCGGCTCCAGAATGCGGGCGTGAGAAAAGTTCTGGATGTGCGCCTGAACAACGTCTCCCAATTGGCGGGCTTCGCGAAGAAGGAAGACCTGCGCTATTTCCTGAAGGCCATTGGCGGCATCGACTACGTGCATGAGCCGAAGCTCGCGCCTACGCAGGAGATGCTCAACGCCTACAAGAAGGACGGCGTCGACTGGGGCGACTACGAGAGGCGCTTTCTCGCATTGATGGCCGAGCGGCGCATCGAGGAAATCATGCCACGCTCGAGCCTCGAAGGCGCCTGTCTCCTCTGCTCCGAGGACAAGCCGAAGCAGTGTCACCGTCGCCTCGTGGTCGAGTACCTCCAGCGGAAATGGGGCGACATCGAGGTCGCCCACCTCTGACGCCTCACGGCTGTTCGTCCCCGAGGGGCGCGACAAGGAGACTGCCGAGTTGAAGAGCGCGCACCATTCTTGGGAGCACGAGTCGAGGCACGATGCGCCACGATAGGCGTCTTCCGTTCGCGCCGCTGGTCGACGAGCTCGCCTCGCGGCACTCTCGAGCCAGATCACGGCCCGTGCAGTGACATGGAGCTAGCCTTCACCGCTCATCAGGCTCGGGCTCCTTACCAAGGCCGGAAAGCGCGGCGGCGACCTTAGCGACGGCACACTGAGGCCCGGCATGCGGTGCGTTAGGGCAGATTGAGCGGGGGGAACGTCGGGACGGTCCAGAGAGCACCTTCGTGCCCCTGACAACCTGGACGCCGCGGGACGGAAGCACGCTTGCCCCTGCGACCGGGTCGAGCAACTGTAAGTGCTTGGAACTCCAAGGCATTGCCCACTTCAGGGCTTGGATGTCAGACCTGTAGGCTAGGCTGCTGACAAGGTGGCCGCGGGTGTGGGGGCGGCAGGCCGAGGAGAAACCTTGAAGACGTTAAGTCTCACAGCCGCACTGCGAACGCTTCGCGAGGAACCGCTATGGAGCCTGCTCGCAGCCGACAAGGCGCCAATTTACATCGCCCTGCTGCAGTGTCTGCTTGTCGAGCAGGACAAAGCCCTGCCCGGCTCCGCGCTCCACGAGCGCCTGGATCGAGAATTGGACTCTCAACGCGCCCACGGGCATGACCTCCCTCAAACGGCGAAAGCCTATGTCGCTGACTGGCTCGCAAAGGGGTGGCTGACGCGCCGATTTCCGCCCGGTGCAACAGAGGAGGAGTACGGGCTGAGTGCGGAAGCCTCGAACGCGGTTCGATTCATCACGGGCGTGCTCAAGCCCCGCTCAAAGGCGACCGAGAGCCGGCTGGCGACGGTCATCGAGCAGCTGCTGCGGCTAGCAGAGGAAACGGATGCCAACCCCAAGTCGCGCATCGAGGCCCTCTATGCGGAGCGAGACCGCATCGACCGCGAAATCGACTCGATCGCGCGCGGTGGCGTGAAGACACTGCCGGCTGACAGGGCGGTCGAACGCGCTCGGGAGATCATCGCCCTAGCCGACGAGTTGGGTGCGGATTTTCGCAACGTGCGGGAGCAGTTCGACAAGCTGAATCGAGAACTGCGGCAAAGCCTGATGGAGAATGAAGGCAGCAGGGGCGCGGTC
>JANXXR010000575.1 GCA_025350525.1 Deltaproteobacteria bacterium | reverse complement strand
CCGGCCTCCTGCGCGCCGCGATAGGAAGACTCGGCGGCGGCCAGGCGCTCGGTGGGGACAGGTCCCGCGGCCGCGCAAGCTGAGCCAAGGGCAGCCACGAAAAGTGCAGCAATCGATCGCTTCATGATGTTCTCCGATTTCAGAATGCGCGAATGAGTGAAAACGCGCGGGGGAATGCGAACGGCAGCGGATCGAATCCAGTTCAGCGAATGTGGAACCCGTCGATCTTGGCCTTGATCTGCTCCTTGGTGTCGCCGAAGCGCTTCTCGATGACGCCGAAGAGCTTGTCCATCGAGCCTTCGGCCTTGGTGAAGTCGTCGTCGGAGAGCTCGCCCCAGATGACCTTGGCCTTGCCCTTGAGCTGTTCCCACACACCGCTTGCCTGGTCGCTGTTCATTGGAAGCTCCGATTGTGTTGATTAACGTTCAATGGACTTCAAGGGGCCGGCGAGAGCATCCTGACCAGCGAACGCGCAACGTAGAACCGGGATCGCGCGAGTCAAGGGCAACGGGCGCAATGACCGGCATAAACGCCGGCCATTGCGACTATATATTTCTACGCAGTCCGATTTGTTCAGCGCGCGGTGGCTGGCCGCGCGCGGCGGCGGCTCCAGAGCAGGCAGCAGATGAGCGCGAGAGCAGGAAAGCGAGCGCCATCGCCGCTGCTGCAGCCTCCTGCCGCAGCGAGCCTGGGCGCGGTCGTCGCGGCGGCGGGATGGAAGAGAGCGCCGGCATCCGGGTCCGCGCCGGCTTCCGGGTCCGCGCCGGCATCCGGATCCACGCTGGCGCCCGCATCCGGAGCGGTCGGGGCGCCCGCGACGGCGCCTGCGTCCTGGGTCCCGGCGTCCGGCGAAGGTGCGCCCGCATCTGGCGCATTCGAAGCGCCGGCGTCAGCGACTCCCGCATCCGCCGCCCCGGCGTCGCGCGTTCCGGCATCCGCCGCGCCGGCGTCGCGAGTTCCGGCATCCGCCACGCCTGCGTCGGCCTGCGCCGGAATGAACCGCGCCGCCACGCCCTGCAGGAAGGCAGCGTCCTGGGCGGAGAGGAAGAGCGCCGGCATTCCCACCGGCGACTCCGCGAACAGCGTCGCGTACATGAGGCAGGCGTCGAGGTAGATGCCGGCGTCGTTCGGGTGCTTGCCGTCGGAGAGGAAGAGAAAGCTCTGCGGCCGGGTGGCGAAGACCGCTTCCCAGGCGCCCGAGAAGGGCACGATCGAGTTGGCGGTGCTGAGCGCCGTGGAGAGCTGCGCGTAGTTGGCGTGGAGCGCCGCCACCGCCTGCGCGCGGGTGGAATACGGCGAGGGAATCTGCAGCGCCCAGTTCTCGAAAAGCAGCATCTGCGCCCCGGGCTTGAGCGCTTTCTGGATCGAAGGCTGGTAGGTGGTGAGCGCCGTGCTGAAGAACGCGTCCGGGCTGGTCAGCGCCAGCGTGCTGTACTCCTGGTAGACGATGACGTCGTATTGCGCCGCGCCCGCGAGATACGGCTGCGGAATCGACGCAGCCCAGCTCTCTTGAAGGGTGTGCCCGAGGTCGATGGCCTTGCTCACGGCCAGCGCCCGCCCGCGGTTCGCGGCAAAGCGCGAGAGCACGGCGGGCATGTCGTCGCCGGTGGTCGCCAGCGTGGCGGTGAGGCTGTTGCCGAGGAAGAGCACGCGGGGCGAGGCGCTCAGCGTGAGCGCGCGCCCCTCCGCGAGCAGCTGTTCCGAGGAACCTCCGCAGCCCAGCAGAAGCAGGCAGGCGAGGGCATGGATGACCGAGGTTCTCATGAGTTCCGAACCGGCGCTGGCGCGAGCGAATTCCGCGCGGCAGAGGCGGACCCGGTCAGGAGATCAGCGGCCGGAGGCCAGCAGGTAGCCGACGCCGCGCACCGTCTTGAGCAGGACGGGGGTTGCGCGGATCGTCGCCGAGCTTCTGGCGCAGGTGTGAGATGTGCACGTCGATGGATCGATCGAAGGCCTCGTCGGCGCTGCCCTTCACCAGATCCATCAACTGCTCGCGGGTGAGGACCTGCCCGGCGCGCTCCGCGAGCGAGCGAAGCAGGGCGAACTCGTAGGTGGTCAGCCCCAGGGTGCGGCCCTCGAGCGTGACCTGCATCGACAGCGGCTCGATGCGCAGCGCGCCGACCACGATGGCCTGTCCCGAAGGACCGATCTGACCCCGCGCGCGCCGCGCCTGCGCGCGGATGCGGGCGAGGAGCTCGCGCGAGGAGAACGGCTTCACCAGGTAGTCGTCGGCGCCGCCCTCGAGGCCGACGACGCGGTCGCTCTCCTCGCCGTGCGCGGTGACGATGATGACGGGCGTGTCGAGTCGCGCCCGCAGCCGCCGGCAGGCTTCGAGCCCGTCGATGCCGGGCAGCATGAGGTCGAGCAGGATCACGTCGGGGCGCAGGCGCAGCGCCTCGGCCACCGCTTCGCCGCCGTTCCGCACCACCGTGACCTGGAGGCCGTGCGAAGTCAGGTACGCAGCCGTCAGCTGTGCCAGCCTCTCTTCGTCCTCGACGTACATCACCTGGCTGCCCGGTTCGGAGATCACGCGCGGATCATACGACAGAGCGGGCCAGCGGCACGCCCACCTTCGCCACCGTCCCCTCGCCGACGGTGCTCTCGAGCTCGAGCGTGCCGCCGTGCGCTTCGACGATGCGGCGCGCGAGGAGCAGGCCGAGTCCGAGCCCGCCGGTCTCTCGTGTCCGGCTGCGGTCGGGGCGAAAGAACGGCTTGAAGACGGACCGCAGCTCCTCCTGGGAGATCCCCGGACCGCGGTCCCGCACTTCGATGGTGAGCCGCCCGTCTGCGCTGCGCGCCGCCAGCACCACCTCCGCGCCCGCGTCGGCGTGCTTCACCGCGTTGTCGAGCAGGTTGTCGAGGGCGCGCCGCAGCAGCATCCGGTCTGCGTCGAGCAGGGCGCCGCCGCACTGGCTCTCGACGCGGAGGAGAGTCGTCGCATGCAGGCTGCGAAAGCGGGCGGCCGCATCTTCCAGGAGCGAGGCCGCCTCGATCCGGTCCAGGCGCAGCGGCGGGTGGGCCGAGAGCAGCTCCAGCCGCGCGGTGGTGAGGATGTCCTGGGTGAGCCGCTCCAGCTCGGCCAGGTCGCCCGCGATTCCGCCCAGCTGGGTGGCCGCATCAGCGGCGCTGCCTTCGGCCGCGAGGTCGAGCGCGACGCGGATGCGCGCCAGCGGCGTGCGCAGCTCGTGGGAGACGTTGGCGAGCAATTCCTTCTGCGCGGTGATCAGGGCGCCGATGCGCTCCGCCATCTGGTCGAAAGTGCCGGCCAGCTCCCCGAGCGGCTCCCGGGCGCCGATGCCGACGCGGGCGCCGAAATTCCCCGAGCCCAGCTCCCCGGCAAACGCCGACAGCTGCACCAGCGGCCGCAGGAGCCACCGCGCCACCAACAGCGAGGAAAAGGCGGTGAGCACCGCCAGCAGCGCCGGAAAGACGATGCGCGGATCCCAGGGGCGCGGCCGCTCCGGATGCTCGAGGATGGCGGTCCCGTCGCGGCCTCCTTCGCCGAGCGGCACGGCCATCGCCAGGCGGTGCTTTCCCACCGGGCCGAGCGGGCGGAGCGCGGGCTCCTGCCCCGGCTGGACTCCCTTGGGCAACGCCGGACCG
>JANXXR010000574.1 GCA_025350525.1 Deltaproteobacteria bacterium | reverse complement strand
GCTCTCATGATTGATCACTTCTCCCGCTGAGCGCGGGCGCTCCAGCCGCGCTCGAGGAGTAGGAGGTCGCGGAAGCCGCGTGTGAGCACGAGCCACCCCGGCTCGCCGTTGGCCCGCACGTGGCCGCCGAGTCTGGCGATGGCAAGCAGTGCCTCGTGGACGGTGAGCTTTGGGGGCAGCGGATGCTTGGCGAGGGCACGAAGCACCGAGATTTGAGATGGCGCGAGCGCGTCGCGCGCTGGGCGCTCGGGCTCGTGACGCGAGAGATGCCGGAGGAGCAGCAGTCGCCAGGCGACGGGCGCGAGGACCGCGAGCGCGTTGAGGAGCCGCTTGCTGGTGGTGAGTTGGCGGCGCTCGTACTGGCACCCGGTCTTGAGCGCCTTGAAGTATTCCTCGATGATCCAGCGCGCTCGATAGCAGTCCACGACATAGGCGATTTGTTTGGGTGTCGCGACAGGCAGGGACGTGAGCAGAAACCACTCGACCGGGACCTCATCGGCCGGCGGCTCTGGCTCGAGGACGTGGACGATGTTGACGGGCAGCGTCGTCGCTCCTGCTCCTTTGGCCGTGGACGTTCGCGGGAGATTCACTTGAGTCGCCGCGAAGGTCAGGCGTGCAATTCGCGCATCGCGAGCCGGATGCCGCTTCCCTTTCGGACCAGGGATCACCGGGCGGTACGAGAGAGACACTTCGCGATCGATGACTGGAGTCGTCCCGCGAGCTGCAGCTCGCAGGTGCGTCTGCTCCGCGACGTCCACCAGCACGCGGTCGTGATTGGAGCGGATGACGTAATCGCGACCCTTCTCATCCAATGCGTTGAGAATCGCAAACGAGTCACCCTCTCTGTCCATCAAATGGATCGCTGGCAGCGAAGCCGGCAGCCGGGATTGCGCCGACTCTACCGCCCTGGCCCACCGCGCAGATTCTCCGAGGTGGTGCTTCTTCTTTCGCTTCTTGCGGGGAACAGCGGCCGTGTGCCGGAAGATTGATTCCAGGCCCAGCAACCCAAGCGGCGCATGGGTCGGGGTCGCTTCAACGGCGAGTGAAACATGACCGAAGAAGCCCTGGCCAGGGCGAAGGAGCCGACCAAGACCCTCACGCTCCGTATTACCGCCGAACTCGAATTCGGTCGTGTCGTGAATGACGAGAATCCTGGACTGCGTCGCTGCCCTCGCGGCCGTGCAGGCGAAGTGCGGCTCGAGGATCGCCTCCGGCTTGACTCGAGTGTTCCCGAAAAACCGGTAGGCCGCCTCCAGCTGCGACTCGTCCGCCAGCGCTTTCGGAAAGCTCTCCGTGGCTCTCTCCGACAGTTGATCCGCCAACCGGTTGAGCCGCCGATTCAGCCGCTCGTCGCCGAGCTCCGCCCCGGCAAATTCCTCCGACAACGGCCGAAGCCGTAGCACAGGTCTCGTTCGTTTCATGCCCCCAGCACATCAGAGGGGTCCGACATCGACCCGCCGATGTGTAGGATCATGAGGGCCGCTCGCTAGCCGAGGCTCCCGAGCTCCGTTCCGGATGCGTAACCTCCCGGAACGGAGGCCAGACATGGACAAGAAGAATCTCGAAGGCGGGTTGGACAACATCAAGGGCAGGGTCAAGGAGACGGTTGGCGTTGCCGTCGGCGACCGCGAGCTGGAGGGCGAAGGCAAGCTCGACCAGGTCAAGGGCAAGGTCAAGGACCTCGCCGGCGACCTGCGCGAGGGCATCAAGAACAAGCTCGACGACCTCGACAAGTAGCGGCTTAGAGCGCGGGCAGGATCAACGCCAGCGCGCCGTCGCGCTCCTCGATGCGCCCGCCGTGGGCCTCGAGGATGCGCGCGGCGAGCGCAAAGCCGAGGACGGCGCCGGTGGGGTCGCCCGAGGCCCGGTCTTCCGGGTCGGGCGGAATCAGCTGGGCCGGCGGCGTCTCGGCGCGGATGAGGAGCACCCCGTCGCGCATGGCGAACGACAGGCGCGGCTGGGGCGAGGCGCGGGCTACGTACTCGATGGCGGCGCGGAGGGCCTTGCGCAGCATCTCGCCGTCGCCGGTGATCTCGCCCTGCAGCTCGTTGACCCAGCCGGCGGTGGGGATCTTGTCCTTCTCCAGAAGCGTCTGCACGGCGGAGTCGACCAGCTCCTTCACGGCCAGCCGCTCGCGCCGCAGCTCGTAACCGTTCTCCAGGAGACGCTCGAGGGTGAAGTAGTCGTCGATCAGCCGCCGCATGCGCCGCAGCGCCCGCAGGCTGACGTCGATCATCTTCTCCGCGCGTTCCCCGGATCGGTCCGCGCCTTCCATCCTCTTGAGCAAATCGCACGACCAGAGCGCGGTCGCGAGGGGGTTCTTGATCTCGTGCGCGACGAACCCCAGGTACTTGCCTCGCTTGGAGCCGGACATCCCCGGAACCTAGACGTAGGAAGAGAAGTGCGCAAGCGAACGGCTGCTCCGAAGTTACAGCGTCGAGGAGCAGGCAAGCCTGAAGATTCTACCGGGCCGGTCGCTGCGCATGCAGGCTCGAACCGTCAACCCCCTGTGAAAGCGCGTTCCTCCCCCGCCCCCGCAAATCTGGCATCCCGCTTGCTGAAGGCAAGTGCGTCTCGTTCAACCCGGAGGAACCATGCAACCGTCCACGCTGCCCTCGAGCAATGGCTCGCTCGCCATGTATCTCGCGGAGATCAACAAGTACCCGCTCCTGACCGTCGACGAGGAGCAGCGCCTCGCCCGCCTCTTTGCCAAGAGCGCCGACCTCGACGCCGCTCACAAGCTGGTCACCTCCAACCTGCGCTTCGTGGTGAAGGTCGCCTACGAGTACCGCAGCTACGGCATCAAGATGGCCGACCTCATCCAGGAGGGCAACATCGGCCTGATGAAATCGGTGCAGAAGTTCGACGCCGACAAGGGCATCCGGCTCATCTCCTACGCCGTCTGGTGGATCCGCGCCTTCATCCAGAACTACATCCTCAAGAGCTGGTCGTTGGTGAAGCTCGGCACCACGCAGGCGCAGCGTAAGCTCTTCTTCTCGCTGGCCCGCACCCGCCGCGAGCTGGAGAAGTTCGACGGCGTCTCGGGCGACATGCAGAAGGCCACCGAGGGCGCCATCGCCAAGAAGCTGCGGGTCAAGCCCGGCGAGGTCCTCGAGATGCAGCAGCGCATGGAGGGCCGCGACCTGTCCCTCGACGCTCCCATGGGCGAGGACGGCGGCTCGTCGCACGTCGACTTCGTGCAGGACGGCGCGAACACCCCGGACACCGAGATCGCCGAGCAGGAAGAGCGCCACATCGTGCAGGAGCGCGTGCTGGAAGCCCTGGGCCGCCTCGACCCGCGCGAGCGCTACATCATCGAGCAGCGGATCATGAACGACAAGCCGATGACCTTGAAGGAGCTGGGCGAGCACTTCGGCTTCTCGCGCGAGCGCGCGCGGCAGTTGGAGATCCGCGCCAAGGCCAAGCTGGAGTCGGAGCTGGGCGAGCTGATGGACGAGCTGTACCCGGACGAGGAGCGCCAGCCGCTCCGCGAAACCGCTTAGCCAGTCTCAAATTCGGTGGGAGAGTGGGAGCTCTCCAGCGTCGGGCGTGACCTTGGGAGAGGTCGCGCCCGTCGTGTTTTCGGACCTCACCTGTCAGTGCTGCGCGCGCGGGAACGCGGACTTCCCCGCGTAGCGCGCGCCCAACCCCAGCTCCTCCTCGATGCGCAAAAGCTGGTTGTACTTGGCCATGCGGTCGCTGCGGCTCGCCGAGCCGGTCTTGATCATCCCGCAGTCGCAGGCGACGGCCAGGTCGGCGATGAAGGCGTCCTCGGTCTCGCCCGAGCGGTGGCTCATGATGGTGCGGTAGCCGCTGAAGTGCGCCAGCCGGACGCAGTCCATCGTCTCGGTGAGCGTCCCGATCTGGTTGACCTTGATCAAGACCGCGTTGGCGATGCCCTCTGAAATTCCGCGCTGCAGGCGCTCGGTGTTGGTGACGAAGAGGTCGTCGCCGACCAGCTGCACGTTCTTGCCGAGCCGGTCGGTGAGGATCTTCCAACCCTCCCAGTCGTCCTCGGCATAGCCGTCCTCGATGGACACGATGGGGAAATCCTTCGCCCAGGCTGCGTACAGATCTGCCAAACCGGCGCGGTCCAGCGTCTTGCCGTCGAGCGCGTACTTGCCGTCCTGGTAGAATTCGCTGGCGGCGCAGTCGAGGGCCAGCACCACGTCGGCGCCGAGCTGGTACCCGGTCTTGCCGATGGCCTCGGCGATGACCTCGAGCGCCTCGCGGTTGGACTTGAGGCTGGGCGCGAAGCCGCCCTCGTCGCCGACGCCGGTGAAGTAGTTGCGGCCCTTGAGCGCGCTCTTCAAGGCGTGGAAGATCTCGGCTCCCATCCGCAGCGCCTCCGCAAACGTGGGCGCGCCCCAGGGCACCACCATGAACTCCTGGATGTCGACGTTGGAGTCGGCGTGGGCGCCGCCGTTGAGGATGTTCATCAGCGGCACCGGCAGCGTGCGCGCCGCGGCCCCGCCCAGGTAGCGGTAGAGCGGCAGGCCGTGCGCCACCGCCGCCGCCCGGGCCGCCGCCAGCGAGACGCCGAGGATGGCGTTGGCGCCCAGCGACTTCTTGGTGGGCGTGCCGTCCAGCTCGATCATCAGCCGGTCCAGCGACTCCTGGTCGGCGGCGTCCATGCCCAGCAGCCGCGGCGCGATCTTGCTGCGGACGTTTTCCACCGCGGTGCGGACGCCCTTCCCTCCGTAACGTCCCTTGTCGCCGTCGCGCAGCTCGTGGGCTTCGTGCTCGCCGGTGGAAGCGCCCGAGGGCACAGCGGCCCGCCCGACGCTCCCGGAGGCGCAGGTGATCTCGCACTCCAGGGTTGGATTTCCGCGGCTGTCGAGGATTTCCCGGGCATGAACGTCGACGATCTCGGTCATGCCCCGATGGTAGCATGGAGAAATGTCGAGCAACCGCCGCCGGCACACGCGCGTGCGCGCCCGGGGAGTCGCCGCTCACCTGCGCACCGAGCGCGGCCGCACCGCCTGCCAGGTGGAGAACGTCTCCCTGGGCGGCCTCTTCGTCCGCACCGACCAACTGGAAGAGGTGGGCGCGGAGATCGTCGTCGACCTGGTCAAGCCGGGCTGGAAGCGGCAGCTCTCGATCAACGCGCGCATCACCTCACGGGTGGATTCGCTCGACGGGCAGCTCGCGCGGCGGATGCCCGGCATGGGCCTCCAGTTCCTGCGCCTCGACGAGAAGCAGCACGACCGGCTCCAGTCGCTGCTGCGCGAGCTGGGCGCCTCCGACGAGGATCTCGAGGTCACGCTGCCCGACGAGAGCGCCGAGGAGGAGCTGCGCGCGCTCGAGCTGCGGGAGCTCGACCTCGAAGCCGTGTCCGCCGAGACCGCCGCGCCGCTCGACCTGCAGCCGCAGCCGCTCTGGAAGCAGAAGCCGCCCAAGGCCGCGCCGACGGAGCCGCAGAAGATCGCTCCCGCCGCAGGCGAGCCCGGGCGCGACGGCGCAGGCGCCGCCGACACCGCCCGCCTCATGCTGCAGATCCGCGGCCTGGTCATGCAGCTGTCGGAGACGCAGCAACAGCTCTTCCAGCGCGAGCAGGAGATCGAGCGGCTCAAGAGCGACCTCGAGACCCTGCGCGCCGCCCTCGAGAGCTCGGTGCGCAACGCCTGACCGTGTGCTAGAAGCGGCCTTCTTCGGGGGACACCATCAAAATGGTGTCCCCGGCTTGTTGGTCTGGAGGACACATGGGTCTGCTCGACGGCAAGGTCGCGATCATCACCGGCTCCGGCGGAGGCATCGGACGCGAGCACGCGCTGCTCTTCGCCCGCGAAGGCGCCAAGGTCGTGGTCAACGATCTCGGCAGCGACCGCCACGGCGGCGGCAAGGGCGGCGAGATGGCCGACCAGGTGGTCGCCGAGATCAAGGCGGCCGGCGGCGAGGCCGTGGCCAACTACGACAGCGTGGCCACCCGCGAGGGCGCCGACGGCCTGGTCTGGAGCGCGCTCAACAAGTTCGGCAAGCTCGACATCGTCGTCAACAACGCCGGCATCCTGCGCGACAAGACCATCCTCAACATGAGCGAGCAGGACTTCGACCTGGTCATCAGCGTCCACCTCAAGGGGACCTTCCTCATGACCCACGCCGCGGCGCGTGTCTTCAAGGTCCAGGGCAAGGGCGGGCGCATCGTCAACACCACCTCGCTCTCGGGACTGCTCGGCAACTTCGGGCAGGGCAACTACTCGGCGGCCAAGGGCGGCATCTACTCGCTGACCCGCACCGCCTCGATGGAGTTCCAGCGCATGGGCGTGACCGTCAACGCCATCGCGCCGGTGGCGCTGACGCGGATGACCTCCGATCTGCAGATGTTCAAGGGGATGACGCCCGACCAGATCGGTCCGCAGTACATCGCGCCGGTGGCGGCGTTTCTGGCGAGCGATCTGGCGGCGGACCTGACCGGCACCATCGTCGGCGTGCAGGGCCCGAAGATCTTCTTGTACAAGATGACGGAGACGGGCGGCGCCACCCGCGAGGGCGGTCCGTGGAGCGCAGCCGAAATCAAGGAGCGGTGGGCAGAGATCTCGAAGTAGGCCGCAAGCCCGGTCGGCGGCCGGCCGGGCGCCCGCCTGCCTAGGCGGGCAGGTCCATCGGGCTCGAGTAGTCGATGATGATGACGCCGCGCTGGGGCTCTTCCTCGTCGGCGCGGTCGTTCTGGCGCTGTGGCCGCGGCTCAGGCAGAGGGATGTCGAGGCGGGGGCGCTGGTTTTCCTGCTCCTGCTCGCGGCGTCTGATCTCTTCGATGATGAACGCGTCGAGCACAGAGCACCTCCAGGTCAACTACCGTTTAGATGCAATCCCGGCACCATGGTTTCACCACCGCCTGTTGGCCCTGTAAGAGTTGTAACAACCATCGCCGCCTCGGTCAATATACCTGGAAGGCCGCCGCCGCCCCGCCCCGGCCACATCCGAGCCGCTGCCGACAGCCCCGGCCAAAGCCGGGCCGCTGCCGCCGAGCCCCGGCCAAAGCCGGGCCTCAGGTAGGGGCGAGCTGCTGGGCGCGGACCTTGAAATTGGCGAGCATGTTGGGGA
>JANXXR010000562.1 GCA_025350525.1 Deltaproteobacteria bacterium | reverse complement strand
GGGCGGAGGTCACCTCAAGGCCGTCGGGCGCATGGCCGGCAAGGCCATCATCTATTTCGAGATCGTCAGCACCATCGCCATCGCCATCGGGCTCGCCATGGTGAACCTCACGCAGCCCGGAGTGGGCGTGGTGCTGCCGCCGGAGACCCGGACCTCGCTCGCGCCGCCGCAGACCTGGCAGGAGTTCGTGTTGCACGTCTTTCCGGAGTCGGTGGTGAAAGCCATGGCCGAGGGCGACGTGCTGCAGATCGTCGTCTTCAGCATGCTCTTCGCGGTGGCGCTGAATCTGGTAGGCGAGAAGGGGCGGCCCATCGTCGCCTTCTGCGAGTCGCTGGCGGAGACCATGTTCCGCTTCACCGACGTGGTCATGCGCTATGCGCCCATCGGGGTCGGCTGCGCCATGGCCTATACGGTGGGGCACGGCGGCCTCTCGGTGCTGGTCAACCTCGGCAAGCTGGTGGGCACGCTCTACCTCGCGCTCTTGGTGCTCATCGCCCTCGTCTTCGTGCCGGTGGCGCTGGCCTTCCGGGTGCCGCTGCGCAAGTTCATCCGCATCGTCCGGGAGCCCGCCGCCATCGCCTTCAGCACCACCTCCAGCGAGGCCGCGCTGCCCCGCGCCATGGAGGCGCTCGAGCGTCTGGGGGTGCCGCGCCACATCGTCGCGCTGGTGCTGCCGCTCGGGTACAGCTTCAACCTCGACGGCTCGTCGCTCTACATCTCGCTGGCGGCCATCTTCGTGGCGCAGGCGGCCGGGGTGCACCTGGGCTTCGGCCAGCAGTTCGGGATGCTGCTCATGCTCATGCTGGCGACCAAGGGAGTAGCCGGCGTCCCGCGCGCGTCGCTGGTGGTCCTCTCCGGAACGCTGATGCAATACGGCCTGCCGTTGGAAGGCGTGGCGGTGCTGCTCGGCGTCGATGAAGTCATGGACATGGGGCGCACCGCGGTGAACCTGATCGGCAACTGCCTCGCCGCCGTGGTCATCGCGCGCTGGGAAGGACAGTTCGTCGAGGCCAGCGACGCCGCCATCGCCGGGGCCGAATCCGTTGGGCAAGCGTAGAGGATGCGGCGCTCCCTGGCCCTCTTTGTCCTGCTGCTCGCAGGTCCGCTGGCCGCAGAGGAGCCCCGCTCCGACGCGCCCCTCGCCGGTGCGCATTTCTTCATCGGGCCCTCCGCGCAGGGGGTGCAGAGCTTCGGGGGCACGGGCAACTACGGAGGGCCGGCTCTGGCCTTCGGTCTCCAAACGCAGGTGGACACCGGCGACTGGATGTTCGGCGGCGAACTGCGGGCCGGGATCGTCCGGTCTCCGTCGCTGTTCCTCAGCTCCTGGGGGCGGATCGATCGGTACCTCCAGCCGGGCACATCCGCGCTCTACGTCGGCGGCTCCTCCGGGTATCTCGACGAATTCGACGGCGAGTACTACGGCGGCGAGGGAGCCAGCGCCGGCGCGCAGGTGGGCTACCTCTGGGGCCGCGCCCGCCGGTGGGGACGGATCGCGGTCGAGCTGCAGCTCACAGTCCCGCTCTTCGGCGAGCGGGCCAACAAGCCGGGCAATTACGTCTATCCATTCGTCAGCCTGGGCGTCCGCTTCTTTCTCTGAGCCGGCCCCTCGCGGGCCGCGCTTCAACGCCAGGTCAACGGTACTTGAGCCCGGTGCCGGTGTTGAAGAGCACCACGCGGTCCGCGGGCTTCAGCCAGCCGCTGGCGTAAAGCTGCTTCGTCGCTGCCCAGGCGGCGCCGCCCTCGGGGCAGACATCGATGCCGGTCCTGCGGGCGAGCTCCTGCGCGGCGGGAGCGATCTCCGCCTCGGCCACGGCCAGCGCCGTCCCGTGCGTCTCGCGCAGCGACGTCAGGCAGATGAAGCCGCCGATCGGCGAGGGCACCCGCAGTCCGTACGCCTCGGTGCGCGGCGACGGCCACGGCTCCGTCTTCTCCGCCCGCGCGGCGAAGCCCTTCACCACCGGCGCGCAGCCTTCGGCCTGCACGCTGACGAGGCGCGGCCGCTCCGGCCCGATCCAGCCCAGCCGCTCCATCTCGCCGAAGGCCTTCCACATGCCCACCAGCCCGGTGCCGCCGCCAGTGGGATAGATGATGGCGTCGGGCAGGGATCGATCGAGCTGCTCGAAGATCTCGTACGCCATCGTCTTCTTGCCCTCGACCCGGTACGGCTCCTTCAGCGTCGAGACGTCGAAGGCGTCGCGCGGGCCGTTGGCCTTCAGCCACTTCCCCGCGTCGGCGATGCTGCCGGGCACCAAGTGCACCTCTGCCCCGTAGTGGCGGCACTCCTCGATGAAGGCGCGCGGCGTGTCGTCGGGCAGGGCCACCGTCACCGGCAGGCCGGCCGCCGCGCCATAGGCCGCCAGCGCTCCGGCCGCGTTGCCTGCGGAAGGCGCCACCAGCGCGCGGGCGCCGAGTGCTTTCGCCATCGAGACCGCGAGCGACATCCCGCGCGCCTTGAACGAGCCGGTGGGATTGCGCGCCTCGTCCTTGATGAAGAGCCGCTCGCCCGCCTGCAGGAGCGGGGTGAAGCCCTCGTGCAGCGTCACGGCCTGCTCCGGCTCGATGGGCAGCACCGGGGCATAGCGCCAGAGCGTGGGCGGGCCCGACGGCTTGAACGGGCGGAGATCGTAGTCGACCCGCAGCGGCATCCCGCAGCGGGTGCAGACCGTCTGCAGCACGCGCGGGTCGTGCGGCGCGGCGCAGGCGAAGCAGGTCAGCCCGGTCAGGCAGGGGTTCATCGCTCGAGCTCCTTGGCGAGGCGCCCTGATCCGGTCATTCATCTTGAAGCAGGGCGGGGGCAGTTTGTACCATTGTGGCCGCGGCGCCCCCAAAAGCGCCGCCTCCGGAGGCAGGTTGCGATCGACGCCGTACCCGCCCATCGAGCCGCGTCAGATCATCGCGCGCTTTCCCGATCTACGCCCCGGCGAGGACGTGGTCGCCGTCAGCCGATCGATGACGCCGTCTTTGGTCCTGCAGGCCTACAAGCTGGGCATCTTTCCCTGGCCGGTGCGGCAAGGTCTCGTGCCCTGGGCCTCGCCTGATCCGCGGGCCATCTTTCCGCTGCAGCCCGAGCAGCAGTGGCCACGGACGGTTCGGCGCTCGTTCCGGCCCGAGTTCCGCGTCAGCTTCAACGAAGCCTTCGGCCAGGTGATGCGCACCTGCGCCGTCCGCGAGGACGAAGGCACCTGGATCACGCCCGACATCCTCGCCACCTACGACGAGCTGCACGACCTCGGCTGGGCCCACAGCGTCGAGGTCTGGGAGGGCAGCGACCTCGCCGGCGGACTGTACGGCATCGCCATGGGCGCCCTCTTCGCCGGCGAATCGATGTTCCACCGCAAGACCGGGGCGAGCAAGGTGGCGTTTGCCTCCTGCGCCGCCCGGCTGCGCGAGCGCGGCTTCGAGATCTTCGACGTGCAGGTCCTCACCGACCATCTCAAGTCGCTGGGCTGCGTCGAGGTCCCCCGCGACGACTACCGGGCCCGGGTCGCCTCCGCGATTTTGAAGTCCGCCCGGTTCGATTGATTGCCCCGCAGGCGTTACACTGCGCCGCATGCGCTTCGGCATCGACTTCGGAACCACCCACACCGTCGTCGCGCTGGTCGATCGGGGAAACTATCCCATCGTCTCCTTCGAGCAGGGCGACGCGGTGCAGTCGCTGATCTCGCTCGATCCCTCGGGCACGCTGCACTTCGGCGTCGCCGAGCCGGAGTGGCCGGTGCTACGGTCGTTCAAGCGGCTGCTCGACTCCGCCCGGCCCGACGCCGCGGTCGAGCTGGGCGGGCGGAAGTTCTTGCTCAGCGATCTGCTGACGCAGTTCCTCACCCACCTGCGCCACGAGCTGGTCCACCGCTCCAACGCCGGCCTGCAGCAGGGCGAGCCCATCGAGGCCGCCGTCAGCGTGCCGGCCAACGCCTCCACCGCGCAGCGGCTCATGACCATGGACGCCTTCCGCCGCGCCGGCTTCGAGGTGAAGGCCGTCCTCAACGAGCCCAGCGCCGCCGGCTTCGAGTACGCGCACCGCTTCCGCGAGACGGTGACCAGCAAGCGCGAGTACGTGCTGGTCTACGACCTGGGCGGCGGAACGTTCGACGCCTCGCTCATCCACATGGAGGGGCGCAGCAACGAGGTCATCACCAGCTCGGGCGTCTCGCGGCTGGGCGGCGACGACTTTGACGAGACCATCGCGCGGCTCATCCTCTCTCGGCACGGCGGCGGCGAGGTGACCCGCACGCTCCTCGACGACGTGCGGGCGCAGAAGGAAGCCATCAACCCCAACACGCGGCGGTTCGCGGTGGACGCTTCTGGGCAACACGTGGTCCTGCCCATCGAGGACGTCTACCAGGCCTGCGCGCGGCTGGTGGAGCAGACGCTGACGGCGATGGAGCCCGCCATGCGCGACCCGCGCCGCGCCGAGGACAGCGTCGCCTGGGGCGAGCTGGCCGGCATCTACGTGGTGGGCGGCGCCTCCCCCTTTCCGCCGGTCTACCGCCGGCTGCGCGAGCGCTTCGGCGCGCACCGCGTGCGCCGCTCGCCGCATCCGTTCGGCTCCTGCGCCATCGGGCTCGCCATCCACCTCGACGAGGCCGCGGGCTACTCGCTCTCCGAACGCCTGACGCGGCACTTCGGCGTCTTCCGCGAGGACGCCGCCGGCGAGGACATCTGCTTCGACGTGCTGGTGCCCAAGGACACGGCGCTGCCGGCGGAGGTCTCGCGCCGGTATCGCGCCGCGCACAACGTCGGCCACTACCGCTTCGTCGAGTGCGGGCGCATCGAGGAGGGGCGGCCCGAGGGGAACCTGGCCACCTGGGACGAGGTCTTCTTTCCTTTCGACCCGGCGCTGCGCGCCTCCGACCTGGCCGAGGTTCCCGTCCGCCGTCTGGGCGGCGGACCCGAAGTGGAGGAGATCTACCGCTGCGCCGCGGACGGCACCGTCGAGGCTTCGCTGCGCGTCCTCGACGACGGCTACGAGCGCACCGTCCGGCTGGGGCGGAGATGAAGACCCGCCGCGAGCTGCTCGCTTCGCTCTCGACGCTGTGGCTCGCGCGGGCAGCGTTGGCCACCGAAGCGGTCAGGTCCGGCACCGTCGGCCAAAGGCTCGAGCGCTTCGACGCTCTCTCCCGCGCTCTGGCCAGGCACCAGCTCTCGCAGATCGACTGGCAGCGCGGCGTGGAGGAGGCCGCTCACGGCATCGACCTCGCGGAGTTGTGCCGGCGCGCCGACTTCGACCGGCTGGTGAAGCGGCTTCCACTCCTGCCGAAAGGCACCAGCGCGGAGCGCGTCGACCTGCTCCCGCATGCGGCCTTCACGCCGAAGATCTTCTGCATGGGGCGCGGGCGGGCCATCATTCCGCACGGCCACGACAACATGGTCTCGCACCACCTCGTGCTCTCGGGGACCCTGCGTGGGCAGCATTGGGAGCGCCTGCGCGACGAGCCCTCTTTCCTGGTCGCGCGGCCCACCATCGACCGCGTCTTCGGTCCCGGCGACAGCTCGTCGATCTCCGACCAGCGCGACAACATCCACTGGTTCGTCGCCACCAGCGCGCGCGCGTACACGCTGGACTGCATCGTCGACAACCTCGACCCGTCGCGCGGACATCGATTCGCCATCGACTTCGTCGACCCCGACCGTGCCTCGCCGCAGCCTGACGGAACGGTCCGCCTGCCGCGCCTCGAGCTCGACGAGGCGCTCGGCCGCTACGGCTGACGGACGCTGCCCATCACGCCCGACCCATTGCTCTAGGGCTGCGGGATGGTGAAGCTGCGCCACTTGCGCCGCTGCGCCTCAGCGAGGAAGAGCCGCACCGCTTCCACCGTCGCGCGCCGCTGGTACCCGGAGGCCGAGCCGGTGCCCGAGTCGTGCAGGTCGAGGACGGCGTCCATGCCGAGGCCGATGCACTGATCGACGTGGGCGGACATCTTCGCCGCGAGCTTTGCGCCCTCGCCCGGCTTCGCCAGCCAGTCGTCGAAGTCGCTGGTCCAATGCAGGTGCGCGCGGCCCAGGCTGGCCAGCACCGGAAGCCGCGGGTCGAGGGAGACGAAGTTGAGCGTGCCGGCCGGCGACGGCATGGTCTGTTCGACGAGGCGCACGCCGTAGGGCAAGCGGAACGGCACCGGACCGTCGGGCAGCCCCGCCTCCGCCCGCACCGCGCGGACCACCGCCTCGCCGCGCTTCAAGTCTGCCGCGAGCTCCGGCCAGCGGTCGGGGCGGAGATGCGAATAGGTGTGGTTGCCAAGGACGTGTCCCTCGCGGGCCGCGCGCAGCACCAGGGCGCGGGCCTTGGCCGGGTCGCCGCACCAAGGCGCCTCCTCGAGGTTGCGCCCGAGGAGAAAGAAGGTCGCCCGCACTCCTGCCAGGCGCAGCACGTCGAGCACTTCAGAGGTGTCGGGGCCGGGCCCGTCGTCGAAGGTCAGCGCGAACATGCGGCGCAGATTACAGTAGCGGCGATGAAGAAGCTGCGCATGGTCCAGCTGCCGGTGCCGCCGCCCGCCGCGCTGGCCGCCACCGGCAACGTGCCGCTCGCGGCCGGGTGCCTCGCGGTCTCGGCGCGGGTGCACGGGTTCTCGGATCGGCTGCGCCTCGAGGTGGTCGAGCCCGCCGTCACCGATGCGCTGGGCGACACGCTGCTCGCCGATCACCTGGCGCGCGACGAGCCCGACTTCCTCGGCTTCTCGCTCTACTTGTGGAACTCCGAGCGCAGCCTGCACCTGGCGCGGGAGGTGAAGCGCCGCTCGCCGCGGACCCGCGTGCTGATCGGCGGGCCGGAGGTGAGCGCCGACAATCCCTTCGTGCTGGGGCAGAAAGGTTTCGACATCGCGGTGACCGGCGAGGCGGAGGACAGCTTCGGCCAACTCTTGAAGTCGCTGCTCGACGGGCGCGAGCCGCTGGGGCTGCCCGGCGTGGCGGTGCGGCGGCCGCTCGGCCTCTCTGCCTTTGGCCCCCAGCCGGCGGCCAACTTTCCCCTGACGGCCTATCCGTCGCCGTATCTCGAGGAGCTGGTGCCGGTCGAGCCGCAGCGATCGACCTATGTCGAGACCGTCCGGGGATGCCGCTCGCACTGTACGTTTTGTTTCTATCCGCGCTCCTCCAGCGTGCTGCGCGTGCTCGACGTCGAGCGCAGCGCGGCGCTGGTGGGCGCGCTGCGCGACAAGGGCGCGCGCGAGGTGGTCTTCCTCGATCCGACCTTCAACCACCGCCCGGAGTTCGAGCCGCTGCTCCTAGCCCTGGCGCGCGAAAATCCGTCGGGCGCGCTCACCTTCTTCGCCGAGGTGCGCGCCGAAGGCCTGACGCCCGCGCACGCGCGCATGTTGAAGAAGGCAGGCTTCGATCGGCTGGAGATCGGCCTGCAATCGGTGAACCGCGAAACCCTGAAGCGCGTGCGGCGAGGCGGCTCGCCGGAAAAAGTCGCCGAGGCGGCGCGGATGCTGCACGGCGAGGGCATCGAGCTGCTGGTCGATCTCATCATCGGACTGCCCGGCGACACTCCGGAGGATGTGCTGCGCGGCATGGACTTCCTCGAGGCGCACGGCCTCGCCGCCGAGGCGCAGGTCTTCCCGCTCTCGCTCTTGCCGGGGACGGCGATGCGCGCGACGGCGCTGGAGGACGGCGTCGTCTTCGATCCGGCGCCGCCCTACCGGGTGCAGCGGACGACGGCCTTTTCGCCCGAAGCGCTGCGCTCGACGCTGCTCGAGGCCGAGGCGAGGCTGGGTCGGCGGCTCGACGAGTGGCCGCGGCCGCACCTGATCGACGGCGGGCTCGACGGGTTTGGCGCGCAGGCGCCGGGCGCGCAGCACGTGGCGCTCTGGTTCGAGGGGCCCGACCTCTTCGCCCGCAGGGCGGAGATCGCGGCGGCCATCGAGAAGCGGCTGCGCCTCGATCCCTACGCCACGCTCGATGTGGTGCTGGCGCCGGAGGAGACTTTTCCGCTCGACCTGCTCGACCAGGTCCGCGCGCAGCTCGACGCGGGGGCGCCCAGCTACGTCTCGCGGGCCTTGGCGCACCGGGGGGAGAATCTGCAGCGGCGCATCGCGGTGGTCCTGCGGCGCCGGTTCGACCCGGACTGGATCGAGGCCATCCGCGAGAAGGCGCAGGTGTTCCAGGAGCAGTCGATCACGGCGGCGCTGCGGGAGGCCGAACAGCTCGGCGTCGAGCTACCGGGCGCGCGGGTCGTCGGCGCCGCCACGCGGGAGGCGCTGGACGAACTGGCGCGGCGGGCCGACGCCGACTGGGTCACCTTCGCCGATCGAACGCTGGAGGCGGGCTGGCAGCAGCGGGTCCTGGGCTTCGGCGACGCCCGCTAGGTCTCGGGCGGCTGCAGGACTGTCGCCAACCGCGCGCGATCGCTGGCGGAGAGCTTCACGAAGCGGGCGCCGACGTCGAACCGCGCCGGGGAGCCGTCCGGGAGCGGCTCGACCCAGACCACCTCCACCTTGCAGACCAGCGCGGTCTCGTCGGGCAGGAACAGCTCGAGCTCGAGGCGATCGCCGGCCATCGGCGCCTCGTCGGCGTAGACCCGGATGCCCCCGAGGCTGATGTCGTTGGCAAGCCGGCGGGAGAACAGGGGCCGCCCGCGGGGCTGGCAGAAGACCGGCGCCTGCAGGCGAAGGTACTGACGGCGGTCGGCGGGGTTGGACACGCGCCCGACGGTAACCGACCTCCGCCCTGCCCGCCCCTTTTCGGCGGAGCGCCGGGGGCTGCTGGCCCCAAGCGGCGCCCTGCCTCACGAGCCGTTGCCGTCCTCGAGATCCGGCTCGTCGTCCGGCGGCGGCGGGAGGTCCGAGGGATCGTTCACCGGCGCGGTCATGCGCGGCGGCGCAGGCGGCGCGGCGGGCGGCGACACCTCCGCAAGCTGCGCCTGGGTGAGCTGGGGGCGGGCGGCCGGGGCGGACTTGCCGTGCAGCGAGACGGTGACGGCGACCGCGATGGCGACCGAGAAAGCG